>CANKAT010000012.1 GCA_947479815.1 Sphingobacteriaceae bacterium | reverse complement strand
ATGGTTGAAGCTATTGGACAAAAGGGTGATGTACTTTTTGCGATTAGTACCAGCGGTAATTCTGAAAATGTTTTAAAAGCTATTGAGGCCGCAAGAATTAAGGGAATGAAAGTGATTGGTTTGACCGGTAAGGATGGCGGCCGTATGGTCGGACTATGCGATGTGGAGATTCGTGCTCCCCAATCAGAATATGCAGACAGGGCACAGGAGATTCATATTAAGGTGATTCATTCGTTGATTGACTTTGTCGAATTAAACATTTCTGCGGTTTAAGCATAGTAATGTTTAAGAATTAAATTCGATCTTCCACAATAACCGCTGTACCCGATGCACTAACCATCAGCATGCTTCCATTGCTTCCAAGGGTTTCATAATCAAGGTCAACGCCAATAACTGCATTTGCTCCTAATCGAGTGGCCTGCTCTTGCATCTCACGCAATGCAATATCTTTTGCTTCACGTAATCCCTCTTCATAAGATCCGGACCTTCCGCCTACGATATCTCTGATCCCTGCAAAAAAATCTTTGACAATGTTTGCGCCAATAATTGCTTCACCGGTTACAATTCCGATGTATTTTACTATTTTTTTTCCTTCAAGTTCGTTTGTCGTAACTGCTATCATGATTGGGTTTTTCTTTTTAGATTATTATGGCAACAAAAAGTTACATATAAAAGTTTGAAAGGGATTTGTTATTAATTCTGAAGATGTTGGATTAGTCTTTAAGAGAATGGCCGGTAGAATTTATTTGAATTAAATAAGTTCTCTTTCGCATGATAATAATATACAGGATGTTATTTTTAAAAGCAAGGTTTATTCTCGTTGGTTCTTCAGCCGGGCTCTTCGCTGTAGCTTTTGCCATGGGAATTTGGATCATAAAATAAATTTGATTTAGGCAAAAGCCTGCCGCTTCGATCTCGTTTAGATTGCCTGGCTGCTGCTATTATCCATGTTTCCCGGATTAATGGACCTGCACCGTATAATTTACGCTATGCCGCTACTGCTTAAAAAGTACTTCTGTCCTGAATAAAATAAACGGGGGCGCAGCATTAGCTTTTGGCAGAATGAATAGGATCTTATTCAAAAATTTATTGCCAAAACTATTGCGAAGCACGCGACTGAAACAGCCGAAGAGCAACAGGCTCTGCTTTTCACATCATTAAAATCCCATAAATCAAAACAAAAAAAAGACCGGAGTAATATTATTCTTTCAATGGTTATTTAACCAACCGCTCGCTATAATAACTTATCACCCACCTCTTTCCAGTTATTGACCCGTTCGTAGCCAGTTAGTAACATATTATGAGGCGAGGTGAAAAGAAGTTTTCTTCCATCAAAATCTACAAAATTTTTGATGCGGTCATCGATCATCATGTCAACATTTACGATTTTATGACCGCAAAGGATAATATTTTGCCATCCAATAAATGGAAAATGTTCTTGGAGCCATTCATACTTATCCTGCAGTGAATTAGGGAATTCCATTGCAGCAGAAACAATAAAAATATCATACTTTTCTTGAAGCCGTTTTAGTATTTCTACGCTGTCGGGAAGTACAGCAAGATCTCTGAAAAAGCCTTTTTCGTTGATGTAATCCCATAATTTCAATTTTATATTTTCTGGCACATGGTGGTACATCTCGTTTCCGGGAAGTATTTGAAGATCAAGGGGAATACCGTAATCACGGTTATAGAGACTTATAAATTTAGATATCGGATCGGCAATTACTTCATCCATATCCACTGCAATTCGGGGTTTTCTTTCAGACATATTTCAAAAATAGGAATTTCCATTTTTTAAATGTGATTTTTTTATATCTTTGCAACCCCGCAGAATAGACTCCGGGAATATGTTGAATACATAAAACTTAAAAAATGGCAACTAAAATCAGATTGCAAAGATTCGGTAAAAAGGGAAAACCTTTTTATCATGTAGTGGTAGCAGACGCTCGTGCTCCAAGAGATGGTAAATTCATCGAAAGATTAGGTTCTTACAATCCAAACACAAATCCGGCTACAATTGAAATCAATTTCGAAAAAGCATTGGATTGGGTTAACAAAGGCGCTCAACCTACAGATACTTGTCGTGCTATACTTTCATACAAAGGTATTTTATACAAGAAACATCTAGAAGGTGGCGTTAAAAAAGGTGCTTTAACTGAAGAACAAGCAGAAGCAAAATTTGCTCAGTGGTTAGAAGGAAAAGCCATTAAGATTGAAGGAAAGAAGGAAATTCTTTCTAAATCTAAACAAGAAATTAAAAAAGCTACTTTATTAGCTGAAGCTAAGAAGAAGGAAGAAATGGCGGCAGCAATTATTGTCAAAAATACTCCTTCTGAAGAAGTTGAAGAAGCTGTAGTTGAAGAAACTTCGGAAGTTGAAGTTTCGGCAGAAGTTGAAGAATCAGAATCGGTTGCTGAAGTTGAAGAAACTGTAGCTGAAGAAGTTCCAGAAGTTGAGGTTGAAGAAGAAGCACCAGTTGCAGAAGTTGAAGTAGCTGAAGAAGCTCCAGAAGTTCAAGAAGAAGCTCCTGCAGAAGTTGAAGTGGCTGAAGAAGCAACTGAAGAAGAAGCATCTGAAGAAGCTCCATCTGACGAAACGGCAGAGTAATTTCTGTTAAATCATAAAAATAAATAACGTCATTGCAGATGTTTACCGATGTGTTTTCTTTATTGAAAACTCAAAAGGCGCATCAGCAATGACGTTTCTATTTTGACGCTATGAAGATTGAGGATTGTTTTTATATAGGCTATATCACCAAAACCAAGGGTTTAAAAGGTGAGGTACAGGTTTATTTTGAATACGATGAGCCAGCAGATCTTCTACTTGAATCTGTTTTTGCCGAGATCAATGGCAAGCTAATACCATTCTTTATCTCAACCTATAAATTACAGAATAACCAGACCGGTAATTTCTACTTCGATGATATCGATACCATTGAAAAGGCGCAAACACTTATCCGAAAAAAGCTTTACTTATCGAATAGTTTAAAGCCTGTAAGAGAGGATGATGAATTCCTAATCACTGATCTTAAAGGGTTTATTGTTCATGACCAAACCGTAGGTGAATTGGGTGAGATCATTGAAATTCATGAGTATCCACAGCAGTTTGTGGCGGTTGTTTCTTATCAATTTAAAGAGATCATGTTTCCTCTGAATGATGATCTAATTGTAGAGATCGATGTGGAGAATGGAATCCTTAAAGTAGACCTTCCCGAGGGCCTGATTGATCTGTATCTGGAGGCATAAAATTTAAAGTATACCTCTTCGAGCTAATTTTCTATTTTTATAGAGAATATGAATCCTAATATTGCTTCTCTTCATGCTATTGCCAATAAACCGGTTCGGAAAATTATTGGACTGATGTCTGGAACGTCGTTTGACGGTTTGGATATTGCCCTATGTGAATTTAGCGGAAGCGGATTAGAAACCAAAGTAAAGCTCATAAACTTTGTGAGTAAAGGGTATTTGCCTGCATTCAAAGAAGATCTTAAATCTGTTTTTGCAAAGAGAACCGTCGATCTAGAAAAGGTTACTTTATTAAATGCTTTTATAGGTGATTATTATGGGGGACTACTACTCGAAAGTTTAAATGATTGGGGTATTTCAGCGTCAGATATTGACCTAATTGCCAGTCATGGGCAGACCATTTACCATGCTCCCAGACGGCAGCGTCAGGAAGATGCATATTCAAACGCTACCCTTCAGATTGGAGATGGCGATCACCTGGCCATGAGATCAGGAATAATTACGATCAGTGATTTCAGGCAAAAACATGTAGCGGCCGGATGCGAAGGTGCTCCCTTGTCGGTTTATGGTGATTATTTGCTTTTTTCAAATCCCGATGAAAATAGGGTTATGCTTAATATCGGAGGGATCTCCAATTTCACATTTCTTCCTTCTACAGGTTCAACTGATTTTTTCTCTTCAGATGTTGGACCAGGAAATACATTGATGGATCAGTTCGTTCAGCTCAGCTATCCCGGAAAGTATTTCGATCAAGACGGGGCAATTGCATCAAGTGGAAAAGTGAATCAAAAACTAGTGGAGTCACTGTTTGATCATGATTTTTTCAGATCAGGATACCTAAAAACTACGGGTCCAGAACTTTTCAGTTTAGCTTATTTAAACAATGCTATTCAAAACTCAGGTTTGCAAGACCTTACAAATGAAGATGTAATGGCCACCCTGGCTGCATTTACTGCAAATGCGATTGTAAAGGCTATTACTTTTTGTGTTGAAGGCAAAGGAGCGTATGAAATTTATATCAGCGGTGGCGGTATGCATAATCCAGTATTGGCTGCTATGATCGAAGAGCAGCTTGGTAAAAAACTAAAATTCACTTCTGATCTGGGTATCGCTCCAGATGCTAAAGAGGCTGTTTTATTTGCTCTTTTGGGTAATGAAGCAATTGCGGGTGGTAAAACTGATTTTGGTAAACATCCGGGTGTTCCTTCTATATCGATGGGGAAGATTAGTTTTCCTGGCTGATAATTTGGAATTTAACTAGTTCCTGGTTATTTAAATCTATAAAAGGAAGAAGGGCTTATTTAGGATTATTAATACGGTCTTTGCTTAAATCCCCCAGTCTCATATCTCTCATCTCATATCTCCCATCTCACTACTCATATCTCATATCTCCTTCCTATCTTTGCATTATGCGTTTTGATATCATAACTGTATTACCTGACTTGCTTGAGAGTCCTTTTGCACATTCTATCTTGCAACGTGCGCAGAAAAAAGGGCTTTCAGAGATCGTTGTTCATAATCTGAGAGATTACTCAACAAATAAACAGAAATCTGTTGATGATTATCAGTATGGTGGAGGCAGTGGTATGGTGATGGGGATTGAGCCTTTTGCAAATTGTATCGAAAAATTACTGGAAGAGCGTAAATACGACGAGGTGATCTTTATGACACCTGATGGGAAAACGCTTAATCAGAGTATGGCCAATGAGCTATCAGGAAAAGAAAACATCATGATCCTTGCCGGGCATTATAAAGGAATCGATCAGCGTATTCGCGATATTTTTGTAACCAGAGAGATCTCTATAGGCGATTATGTTCTTTCGGGAGGTGAATTACCGGCAGCGGTTCTAGTTGATAGTATTGTCAGATTATTACCGGGAGTGTTGAATGATGAAACCTCGGCATTATCAGATTCTTTTCAAGGGGAACTTCTTGACGCACCAGTATATACACGTCCGGCCGACTGGCGGGGCCATAGGGTGCCCGATATCCTTTTAAGTGGACATGAGGCAGCGATTAATGATTGGAGACACGAGCAGGCTCTGGAGCGCACAAAGCAGCGGCGACCAGATCTTTTGGATTAGTATAAATATTTGTGGTAACTTGTACTTGCAAGAAATTTTAATGGGGAAATTATCTAAAATCCTTTTTTAAGTAAAATATTTTTCCTAATATTGCAATCCGATTTTTACGGGCTAAAAATCGAATTAAGAGCTTAATATCATGGATTTAGTAAAATTTGTTGAAGAGCAGGCGGTAGTTATAAAGCAAGTTCCTGCATTCAAAGCCGGTGATACGGTTAGTGTTCACTATAAAATTCGCGAAGGAAATAAAGAACGTATCCAGATTTATCAGGGTGTTGTTATCCAGCGCAATAGTGTAGGTGTTAATGAAACGTTTACAGTTCGTAAAATGTCAAATGGAGTTGGAGTAGAGCGTATCTTCCCAGTAAATTCTCCGAACATTGATAAGATCGAAGTAAATAGTCATGGAAAAGTTCGCAGAGCGAAATTATTCTATCTACGCGAGTTAACTGGTAAGGCAGCTCGTATCAAAACAAAAAGAGTGTAATTAATTAATAAGATTTAGCCTCCCGAATATCATTCGGGAGGTTTTTTCGTTTATAAGGGTTTGTGATTTTAGTGCTGTATTCCCTTATGCTTGGTGTTACCCACCAAGCATTCATAATTTCACTCCGCTCATAGCCGCGGGGGCTTAGTTCTTTTTCTGTAGCAAAAAAGAACCAAAACGCTACCGCTGCGCCTGCTGCTATGAAAGGTTCTGCGGGGGCTGGGTCTGTAATTGCCGCACCAGTCAATGCGGAAGAGAGGTGAACGGAGGTTCAGTGAATGAACGATTGGTTTAAGATTGATATAAATTCTCCTGTGCCTGAAGTTAGCTAATTCCATTCATGATTTTCTTCCGCTCATAGCCGCGGGGGCTTAGTTCTTTTTCTGTAGCAAAAAAGAACCATGCCGAGGCGGTACGACGAGACCATGAGTACCTTTAAAAAACAATAAAAAATAGCGAATAATCCTACCGCTGCGCCTGCTGCTATGAATACAGTGGGTTGGCTAATTAAGTAATTGCCGCACCAGTCAAGGCGGGAGAAACGGTTATTAAAGGTCTGTGTCCGTAGGACTCCTTTGGAGCGAGCGTGGCGGACAAAAAAAATTGTGCTTCAGATTCATAAACCTTTTGCGCGGCATTCCCTGCCTGTTGTTCAAGATGACACGTGCACAGCGCTTTAAAAAAATAAATCGGAAGAGAGGTGAACGGAGGTTCAGTGAATGAACGATTGGTTTAAGATTGATATAAATTCTCCTGTGCCTGGAGTTAGCTAATTCCATTCATGATTTTCTTCCGCTCATAGCCGCGGGGGTACGACGTGACCAGGAGCACCTTAAAAAAAACAATAAACAACAACGAATAAATCCCATATTTTAGATATATTCAAACTCTTTTAAATCTCATCCATGCAAGTAATTTTAGGTGTTATTTTTCATTTTATTGGCGGCGCTGCTTCCGGGAGTTTTTATATTCCTTTTAAAAAGGTTAAGGGTTGGTCATGGGAAAGCTACTGGATAATTGGTGGCTTATTCTCTTGGCTGATTGTTCCTCCCCTAGCTGCATACCTCACTATTCCAGCTTTTGCCGAGATCATCAGTAATACGGATAACTCCATTTTGAAGGTTACTTTTATTATGGGATTGCTTTGGGGGATTGGGGGTTTAACCTACGGACTTGGAGTTAGATACCTCGGCATGTCGCTTGGCAACTCAGTAGTTTTGGGATTCTGTTCAGCATTAGGATCCCTCTTGCCCCCTGTATTTTACGATCTATATCCTCAAACAGGTAAGACTAGTTTTACAGACATGCTTAACAGTGAAGGTGGACGTATCGTACTTCTTGGGGTGCTGGTATGCCTTTTCGGTATTTTCCTTTGTGGGAGAGCGGGAATGCTAAAAGAACGTGAACTGAGTGAAGAAACAAAAAAAGAAACTATACAGGAGTTTAATATGGTTAAAGGGCTCATTGTAGCCATTATTTCAGGAGTTTTAAGTGCCTGTTTCAATTTTGGAATAGAAGCTGGAAAACCAATGGCAGATGCGGCAAATACGTTGTGGAAAGCAGCGAATCCTGCGGAAACGACTGAATTTCTCTTTCAAAATAATGTAACTTATGTGGTATTGCTTTGGGGAGGACTTACAACAAACCTAATTTGGTGTACTATCCTGAACGCTCGTAATAAGACCTTCGGAGATTATGCAAACACGAAATCACCGCTTGTTAAAAACTATATTTTCTCGGCTATAGCAGGTACAACCTGGTTTCTTCAGTTCTTCTTTTACGGTATGGGTGAAAGTAAATTAGGAAATGGAGCTAGCTCGTGGATATTACACATGGCTTTTATCATTTTGATCGCTAATATGTGGGGACTGCTACTGAA
Source organism: Sphingobacteriaceae bacterium (assembly GCA_947479815.1). Lineage (GTDB taxonomy): Bacteria > Bacteroidota > Bacteroidia > Sphingobacteriales > Sphingobacteriaceae > Daejeonella. The sequence goes on along the minus strand of CANKAT010000012.1, from coordinate 44,930 downwards.
GGAATGGTCGGCAGTGAGCAAGAAGACATTCACAACTTTTATTTTAGGAATAAGTACTATTATTATTTCCGTACTTCTGGTAGGCTACGGAAATTCAATTTAATCTATTATGTCAAATACAAATTATAAACACGTAAGCTACCTCTGGGACGTAGCTGAAGCCGCGAAACTTGCCAATGATGAAGTAGGCTTGCTGATTTACAGATCTAACCTGTTGGGTGCTGACCTTCGTTTAACCAATTATGGTGGTGGCAATACATCCTGCAAGGCTATGGCTAAGGATCCCTTAACTGGTGTAGAGACTGAAATCATGTGGATCAAAGGATCTGGGGGCGATATTGGTACTCTTAAGCGCAGCGGACTGGCAGCGTTATACAATGACCGTTTAATTAATTTGAAAAATATCTATCGCGGACTGGAGCATGAGGATGAAATGGTTGAACTTTTCAATCATTGTATCTATGATCTAAATTCAAAAGCTCCTTCAATTGATACACCCCTTCATGGGTTTCTTCCGTTCAAGCATATTGATCATCTTCATCCCGATGCGGCAATTGCTATTGCAGCAGCCAAAGATGGCAAGCGTATTACCGCAGAGCTTTTTGATAATACCATCGGCTGGGTTGATTGGAGAAAGCCGGGTTTTGAACTAGGCTTAGAGCTAAAAGCCTGCCTGGATAGTAATCCGGGAATCAGAGGAATTATGTTAGGTTCACACGGGCTATTTACTTGGGGCGATACCGCCTATGAATCGTATGTCAATACATTAGAAGTAGTTGAAAAATGTGCCGAATACATTGAAGAAAGTGTAAGAAAGAATGGAAGTGTATTTGGTGGGAAGAAAATTGAGGGATTGGCAGAACAGCAAAGAAAAGAGCAGGCAGCAAGAATTGCACCTGTTTTACGTGGACTGTGTTCATCAGAACGTTCCATGATTGGGCATTTTACAGATGATTCACGGGTTTTAGAGTTTATCAATTCAAATGATCTTGATAGACTGGCTCCAATGGGAACTAGCTGCCCGGATCATTTTTTAAGAACGAAAATTAGTCCTTTGATCCTTAACCTTAAACCAGACGCTGATCTGGATAATGTTGAAGAGCTCCGAGCTCAGATTGAGCCATTGTTTGAAGCCTACAGAAAGATGTATGCTGAATATTATACTAGCTGCAAGCATCCAAACTCTCCGGCTATAAGAGATTCAAACCCGGTTATTATACTTTACCCGGGAGTTGGATTGTTCTCTTTCTCAAAGGATAAACAAACGGCCCGTGTAGCTGCAGAATTTTATACCAATGCAATCAATGTGATGCGCGGTGCAGAAGCTATCTCAGAATATACTTCACTCCCAAGACAAGAAGCATTCAATATTGAATACTGGTTGCTCGAAGAAGCAAAACTTCAGCGAATGCCAAAACCTAAATCATTAAGCGGCAAGATTGCCTTGGTAACAGGCAGTGCAGGCGGTATTGGGAAAGCAATATCTAGAAAGTTTGCTGAAGAGGGTGCTGTGGTTGTATTGAATGATCTAGATCAGGATCGACTTGCAGCAGCCGGAGCTCAGTTTCTGAAAGAATTTGGACGCGACAGCTATGCTACTGTACAATTAAATGTTACTGAAGACGCCGGTATAAAAAATGCTTTTTCACATGCGGCTTTAAACTTCGGCGGAATCGATATTGTGGTCAATTGTGCCGGATTATCAATTTCAAAACCAATTGAAGAGCATACCGATAAAGATTGGGATTTGCTTTATGATGTTCTTGTTAAGGGACAGTTTAAAATCACACAACAAGCGGTGAGTGTTTTAAGAAAACAGAAAAGAGGCGGTGATATTTTGAATATTGTAAGTAAAAATGCCCTAGTTTCAGGCCCAAATAATGCTGGATATGGCTCTGCAAAAGCCGCACAGTTACATCTCAGTCGTTTGAATGCCGCTGAACTGGGTCCAGATAAGATCCGAGTAAATGTAGTGAATCCGGATGCCGTGATCGCTGATAGTAAAATCTGGGAAGGCGCCTGGGCAGAAGGCAGAGCAAAAGCATATGGAATCACGGTGGCTGAACTTCCTGCATTCTATGCCAAACGCACCCTATTGAATGAAACCATATTACCAGAAGATATAGCCAATGCATGTTATGCATTTGTGGGAGGTTTATTAAGCAAGTCGACAGGAAATGTTTTGAATGTGGATGGTGGAGTAGCCATGGCTTTTGTAAGATAATAGTATATGAAGCTAACTGACAGTTTAATTGATGAACACAACCAGAGAGCTATCGATCTTCACAGGTCGAAGTTTGATTTTTTGAAATCACAGCTAAAGGATTTTGAATTAATTATATCAAAACTGATTGACTTCCAGATTGCCATTCCTAGCTGGGCATTGGGCAATGGGGGTACTCGTTTTGGTCGTTTTCCAGGTGGTGGTGAACCCAGAAATTTGGAGGAAAAGATCGAAGATGTGGGATTAATCCATAAACTGAACTGTTCAGGCAATGCCATTTCTTTGCATATCCCATGGGATATTCCGAAAGATTATCAGGCGATCAGAGATCTGGCAAGTGAACATGGATTACGCTTTGATGCAATGAATTCCAATACATTTCAGGATCAGAAAGGCCAAGAAGAAAGCTATAAATATGGATCGCTTCAACACGTTGATCCGGCATTTAGGAAGCAGGCAATTGATCATAATATTGAGGTAATCAAACATGGCATTGAGCTGGGCTCTAAGTCTTTGACCGTATGGCTTGCAGATGGATCATGCTTCCCTGGTCAGTTGAATTTCAGAACTGCTTTTCAAAATACCTTGGCTAGCTTAAGAGAGATTTATGCTGCCTTACCGGCTGACTGGAAAATGTTCATTGAGTATAAAGCATATGAACCTAATTTTTACTCAACTACTGTTGGCGACTGGGGTCAATCGCTTTTATATGCCAGCAAATTAGGTCCGAAAGCGTTCACTCTGGTAGATTTAGGCCATCATTTACCCAATGCTAATATTGAGCAGATTGTTTCTTTATTGTTAATGGAAGGCAAACTGGGTGGTTTTCATTTCAACGATTCAAAATATGGTGATGATGACCTTACTGCCGGCAGTATCAAACCATACCAGTTATTTCTGATCTTCAATGAACTGATTGAAGGGATGGATGATCGTAAAATGAACCATGCAACTGATTTGGGATGGATGATTGATGCATCACATAATGTTAAAGATCCACTTGAAGATCTTTTACAATCTGTTGAGGCCATTATGATTGCCTACACTCAGGCATTGATTGTAGACAGAGTTGCACTCAAGGAAGCACAGTTAAAAAATGATGTAGCCAAAGCACAGGAGATTCTGCAGGATAGTTTCCGCACCGATGTCAGACCATTAGTTGCCGAAGCTCGTTTACGAGCAGGTGGTGCCTTAGATCCTATTGGTTTATTCCGCAAGCTTGATGTAAGGCAAGAATTAATCAAGGAGCGGGGCTTTGAAACGGTAGCTACTGGCTTATAATCATAAAAAACTAATATGAAGATCCCAGTTATTGCCGTTTTTGACATTGGGAAAACCAATAAAAAACTCCTTTTGTTCAATGAGCATTATCAGGTAGTTTTTGAGCAATCCAGAAACCTTGCCGAAATGGTAGATGAGGATGGCTTTCCATGTGAAGATTTGGATAGTTTAAGTCTCTTTGTATTTAATACGATGAGATCAATTTTCAGTAATCCTAATTTTGATATAAAGGCTGTTAATTTTTCTTCGTATGGGGCAAGCCTCGTTTATTTGGATGAAAATGGAAAGCCATTAACACCGCTGTATAATTACCTGAAGCCTTATCCGGATGAACTCTTGGAACAGTTCTATTCAAGCTATGGAGGTAAGGATGATTTTGCATATAAAACAGCTTCGCCGGTATTGGGAAGCTTAAATTCAGGGATGCAGCTTTATCGGATAAAATATGAACGGCCGGAATTGCTCAAAAAGATCAAGACAGTTTTACACCTACCGCAATATCTGAGTTATCTTATCTCCGGAAAATTAGTTAGTGACATTACCAGTATTGGATGCCATACCAATTTCTGGGATTTCAGCAAAAACGAATATCACCAATGGTTGATCGACGAAAATCTTTTGGGTAAGCTGGCTCCAATTGCCGCCTCAGATGAACGAATTAAAACCAGCTTTGAGGGCCATTCTTTTGATTCGGGAATAGGTCTTCACGATAGTTCTGCAGCTATAAATCCCTATCTGATTAGTTTTAAAGAGCCATTTGTACTGATCTCAACCGGTACTTGGTGCATTAGTTTAAACCCCTTTAATGTAAGCCCGCTAAGCAAAGTAGAACTTGAATCAGATTGCCTTTGTTATTTACAATACAAGGGCACACCGGTCAAGGCATCGCGCTTATTTGCCGGCCATGAGCATGAGCAAGAAGTAAACCGGATCGCTGAATATTATGGGAAGCCTAAATCTAGATTTGAAGAAATGTCTTTTGACAAGAGTCTTTTGGCTCTGGAAAATATAGAAATGAAAGATGAGGATTTCTCAAAACAAGAACTTGCTGCATTTTCATCAGATGCAGAAGCCTATCATCACTTAATATTAAACTTGATAAAAAAACAAAAAAGATCAACACAGTTGATTCTAAATGGATCAAATGTGAACAGGATCTTTGTAGATGGAGGCTTTAGTAAAAACTCCATTTATATGAATTTGTTATCCTTAATGTTTCCTGAAATGGAGGTTTTTGCCGCATCCATGGCACAGGCCACTGCAATGGGTACAGCTTTAGTTGTTCATCAATCATTGGGAGATATTCCATTACCAAGCGATTTAATTGAGCTGAAGTTTTATTCCGGAAAATAAATTTGGGAGATTAATTTAATGATGATTAATAACCTGGTATAAAAAATAAATGATGGAGAAGATCGCTGCATTTAAAATGAAACTGAAACCTGGTTTCAAAGAGGAGTACAAACGCCGTCACGACCTAATATGGCCTGAATTGAGTGCTCTTTTAAAAGAAAATGGTATCCACGATTATTCCATATTTCTGGATGAAGAGACTGATATCCTTTTTGCTGTTCAGAAAATATCGGGACCGGGCACTTCGCAAGATTTGAGTAAAAATAAAATTGTTAAACGCTGGTGGGCGTATATGGCTGATATTATGGATACGAATGCGGATAATTCACCGGTTTCAAAACCTCTTGAAATGGTGTTTCATTTGGATTAATTCCTGTTCAAAAACCTTACGCTTTGTAAGCTCGGCTAAAGATTCTATTTTTGTACTATGAAATTACCCATCATAGCCTATGGAGATTCAGTTCTTCGTAAAAAAGGTGCAGATATTACGGCAGATTATCCTGAATTGAATGTTTTGATCGCTAATATGTTTGAAACCATGTATGGTGCACATGGCGTAGGTCTTGCGGCTCCTCAGATTGGGTTATCAATCCGTTTATTCGTGATTGATGCCACTTCTTTTGCTGAAGATGAACCTGCACTTACAGATTTCAAAAAGGTATTTATCAATGCCGAGATTCTTCAAGAGAACGGCGAAAAATGGTCTTTCAATGAAGGATGTTTAAGCATACCTGATATCCGTGAAGATATAGACAGAAAGCAAAATGTGACCATTTCTTATTTTGATGAAAACTGGGAGGAACATGAAGAAACATTCAGCGGGCTAGCAGCGCGAATTATTCAGCATGAATACGATCATATTGATGGTAAACTCTTTGTCGATAAATTAAGTCCACTACGTAAAGCCATGCTCAAAAATAGACTGACCTCAATTTCAAAGGGAATTGTGAAGGTTGATTATAAAATGAAGTTTCCTGCGGTTAAGAAGGGCAGAAGGTAGGTGGTTAGAATCTAGTAGTTAGTATAGAGTAGTTAGTAATTAGTATAGAGTAGTTAGTGCTTTGACTATTCATTTTTGATTAAAAATCAGAGAATTGTCTCACCTCAGCTTTCTCCTTTTGGCTTTCAGCTTTCCCCTTTCAGCTTTGTCATTGCGAGCGCAGCAATCTCAAATTACAATTGAATTCAGATCTTGAGATTGCTTCGTCGTTCCTCCTCGCAACGACACCAGGATTGTTTAGAATTTTTATCTGCAGCAGAATTAAAACTTACAACCTACAACCTACAACCTATAACTTACAACTTACAACTTACAACTCCAACCCTTACTGCTCCCTACTCCTATCACCCTGCATAATCTGTTGGATAAGTGCTCCCCATGCAAAAGGATTCAGCAATGGATTGGCCAGACGCTGATTGATATTCTTGTTAACCAGGCGGTTATGATTATTCTGGAAATTAAAACTTTGCATTTCAGCGCCATCCCTTGGAAGGCTGGCCATCATGGCTGATAAGCTTTCACGTGAAACATTCTTCTTGGCTATTTCAAGATCATCATCTGCGAATTTAAGAGTCATGAATTCTTTCTTGAATTCATCTGTGCTTGCCCAAGGATACACCTGCACCATAGGTAGATTAATAACCTCTTGCTGCATCTTCATCAGAATGGTATACTTATCATCCGATAGATTTGTTGGGATTACAAGACCTTCACGCTTATAACCAACAGCAGTAAAAACCAAAGTATCACCTTCGTTGGCAACAAATGAAAAATAACCTTTATAGTTGGCTGAAAAAAACTGATCCCTACCGGTTACATTGGTAATGGTTACATATGGAACCACAGTATTGCTGTCGCGGTTTATAATTATTCCTGAAAATTGCACGAGCTTCTTGCCACTAACCTGGGAGAACCCGGAAAGAGAACAAAACACAAAAATAAGGAATAACCAATTTCGCATAATCAAAGTTAGTAAAATCGTATCGGAGCGATGTTAAATAGTGTTAAATAGTATTTAGTACAGATAAAATATTGCTTGATTTTGCAAGTAAATTTACTTTAATCGTTCAGGTAAAACCGCTTCAGGATCATCTATATCAGTTAGATTGATTGCTTCAATAGACTCAATTTCAGGAACGGAACGTTTGATAGCCTGCTCAATACCTGCCTTTAATGTCATGATACTCATCGGGCATGAGCCACATGAGCCTAACAATCTAAGCCGCACAACATTATCAGTCGTTATTTCCTCAATGGATACATTTCCACCATCTGCTTCCAAATAAGGGCGGATAGTGTCTAATGCATTTTCAACTCTTTGCAACAAGTCCATGATTCTTCTTTTTATAAAGATACAATTTTTTTAAAAAATGCTATTTAACAGCATTAAGAATAGCCACTTGTTGTGCCACACGCTCAGCAATCTCCAAAAAGGCTGAACCCATTGCATGATTATCTTCCAGAATTATAGGTTTTCCAAGATCACCTGCATCACTGATACTTTTCACCAAGGGTATCTCACCTAAAAATGGGGTGTTAAATTGCTTAGCAAGGTCTTGACCTCCATTTTTACCGAATATATAATACTTATTATCAGGTAGTTCTGCTGGACTGAAATAAGACATATTCTCAACTACTCCAAGCAGAGGAATATTAATGGAGTCCATTAAAAACATACCAACGCCTTTCCGAGCATCAGCAAGTGCAACATTCTGCGGCGTAGTAACGATCACAGCACCTGTGATCGGAAATCCTTGGGCAACGGTAATGTGAATATCGCCCGTGCCCGGCGGAAGATCTACAACCAGATAATCAAGTTCACCCCAGTCGGCATCATTGAATAACTGCTTTACCGCAGTTGAAACCATCGGTCCACGCCATGGAACCGGCTGGTTGGGATCCGTAAAAAATCCGATTGAAAGTAATTTGATGCCGTACTTTTCTATGGGTTCTATCCGGATTTTACCCTCAGCATTTTGAGTGGATTTAGGACGGGCACCTTCCACTCCAAACATCATGGGGATGGATGGTCCGTAAATATCTGCATCAATCAAACCTACAACCGCGCCTTTTTTAGCCAGGCCAAGTGCCAAATTAACTGCCACAGTTGATTTACCTACGCCTCCTTTGCCGGATGCAACTACAATAATATTTTTGATTCCAGCCAGGGCCCTTTCTGGTCTGCTGGTTACTCTTGAGGTCATATTAATAGCTAGCTCTGCATCCTTGCTCACGAAATGAAGAATAGCATTTCGACAGGCATTTTCAAGCATGGCCTTCATCGGACAGGCCGGTGTGGTCAAAACTACTGAAAAACTTACCTTGTTGCCATCAATCTTTAGATCTTCGATCATGTTGAGTGTAACCAGATCTTTCTTTAGATCGGGATCCTCAACATTACGAAGTGCATTATATATTTGTTCTTGCGTGATCATTTTTGAATATTAAGGAGATAATATTTTTTGATTATGTTTATCTCAAATCTACTAAAAGTACTAAGTTTATTGTTAGAAGAAAAAGGTTTTTACAGTGAACTGACCTGCAATTATTAATCAGCTTGAAACCTATTTTATCTAAACGCCTTTTCTTTCAATTAATGGATATTTTACTACATGCCGATACCCGAAAAATATTATAAGATTACCAGGATTTCAATGCTTAGCCTACTTGCAATTATTTTCATTGCGGCTGGGATAGCCTTTGCCAAACGTGAAGCTTTACTTAATGCAGCTATCAAAAAGGCAATCAATAAAGCGGACAAAGAGTTTGACCTAGAGCTGAAAATTGAAAGCGCTAAATTTGTTGGGTTGAGCAGCGTGCAATTTAAAAATATAACTGCCGTACCTAGGGGAAGAGACAGTCTGGCAATAATTCAAAATTTTAAAATAGGCATCAAATTATTTCCCTTGATTTTTGGAGATATAAAAATTGCTGAAATAAATCTAGATAGAGGAATCATTAACCTGGTCAAAAAAGATTCCACAAGCAATTATGATTTTCTTTTTCGTAAAAAGCAGTCTGATACTACCAAAGCAAAGCCCGAATTAGACCTGGCAAAGTTTGCTAATAATCTGATCAATAAAATGCTGTATAAAATTCCGGATGATATGGATATCAGGGATTTTAGAATAAAATTTACCGATGACTCAAGTCTGGTAGATATCCATACCACAACTGCAACAATTGATGGAGGTGATGTCAGTTCAACAATCAAAGTGAACGGAAATGAATCAACCTGGCATATCGAGGGCAGCGTTGCTCCGGGCGATAAAAAACTCAACCTGATGCTTTTTGCAGATAATAAAAAGGTTGAATTGCCCATTCTCGAAAAAAAATTCGGACTAAAACTCAATTTTGATACGGCATCAACCGAGATGAGAGGGCTTAATCGAAGCGGAGATGAGCTCGAGATCAGTGGCTCATGGAAAGTTAAAAACTTGCTGATAAACCATTCCCGAATTTCAGCGAATGATGTAATTGTACAGGATGCCGCATTGGATGCTGACATGGTGATTGGCAAAAACTTTATTTCAATTGATAGCACTTCAACCATTCACTTAAAGGATATTGATGTTCATCCTTATCTAAAATATACCCTTTCTCCCTCTAAAATTTACGAGTTAAAAATTATCACTGAAGAGCTAGATGCCCAGCAATTGATTAATTCATTCCCGCAAGGATTGTTCGAATCATTAGAAGGTATACAGGTTGCTGGGAAACTGCAGTACAAGCTTGATTTTTACCTCGACTCTGAAAAGCCGGACGATGTTATTTTTAATTCCAGGTTAAAAAACGCGGGTTTCAAAGTGAAAAAATGGGGAAAAACGAACCTCCAGAAAATCAATGGAAGCTTTGTTTATACCCCCTATGAATCTGGTATACCGATGCGAGATATTATTATCGGTCCTGAAAATCCGGATTATACCCCCATTGACCAGATCTCGCCCTATTTAAAAAATGCACTGTTGACTGCAGAAGACCCTTCATTCTATAGCCATAATGGGTTTGTTGAAGAATCTATCCGAAAATCTATCGCTACCAATTTTAAAGAAAAAGCATTCAAAAGAGGTGGGAGCACTATTTCTATGCAATTGGTAAAGAATGTTTATCTGAACCGACAAAAAACGCTGGCCCGAAAGATTGAAGAGATTTTGATTGTTTGGATCATGGAAAATGGTCATTTGTCAAGTAAACAACGCATGTATGAGACTTATCTTAATCTGATTGAGTGGGGTAAAAATGTGTATGGTATTGGTGAAGCGTCCCGATACTATTTTAGTAAGTATCCGGCAGAGCTCACTATTGGAGAGAGTATTTTCCTTGCCAGTATAGTGCCAAAGCCTAAATCAGGTTTGTATAGGTTTGAAGGTGATGGAAGTTTAAGATCGGGGCTATCATCCTATTTTAATTTTATTGGTGGAATTATGGCAAAGCGCGGATTGACTCCCCCCGACAGCAATTATTATGGGTTCTATTCAGTCCGTTTAAAAGAAAGTTTACGATCTGGTTTACCCCTTGATTCTTTGGTTTCCGATAGCCTATTGATTGACAGTGGAGCAGAGGAACAGGATGGAATTCTGCAGCAGCTATTTGGTAAAAAACGAACAGATAGTTTGCAGATTAAAGAAGCTCCAAAGCCAAAGAATATTGCCAGAGATAGTGTTATTATAAGGGCGCCTAGTACCCGAAAAGACAAACGGGAGCAGAGAAAATTGGAGAGGGACTCAAAAATTAAAAAAGGGAATTAGTGTGTATATCTCCAAATTTAAGCCATGAAGATAGAAATTGATAAGAAAAACTTTGAGTTAATGCTGGAATATGAGCAGATCAAGAAAAGGATTCGCCTCTTAGCTATTCAGTTAAATGTTGATTTTGAGAACCGCATCCCAGTATTTATTGGAGTTTTGAATGGAAGTTTCATATTTCTTGCCGATTTGATCAAAGAGATCCATATTTCATCGGAGGTAAGCTTTGTGAAGGTATCATCTTACGAAGGAGATAAAAGTAGCGGAAAGATCAAAAAAGAAATTGGCCTGCAGATGCCTTTAAAGGATCGGGATGTGATCATTGTGGAAGATATAGTTGACAGTGGTAAAACGCTCGAATATCTGCTAGAAATGATTAATAAGGAAAATCCTGCTTCTGTTCATGTTTGTACACTCTTACTTAAACCAGAATCATTAAAAGTCAAGATTGATGAGATTAATTATATCGGGTTTGAAATTGCGGATGAATTTGTTGTGGGTTATGGCCTGGATTATAATGGTTTAGGTCGTAATTTGAGAGATATTTACAAAGCGGTTTAAGCATAAATATTGAACAGTCCATAGCAGTTTAATTTGAAAAATTGTATTTTTACTTTGAACTAAACATTATAAAATGACTATTCACAAAGAAGGCTATACTTCAATCGCACTCTGTATTCTCTTTATTTTAGTATTGAATGCAGTTGTACACTACCTTCTTCCCAATACTGCCTGGTTTACCTGGATTATTTATATTTTATCATTTGCCTTGTTCGTGATCATACTTCAGTTTTTTAGGAGTCCGGCAATTACGGTAATAATGAATGATCAGCATGTAATTTGCCCTGCAGATGGTAAGGTAGTTGTGATTGAGGAAACCGAAGAAACGGAATTTCTTAAAGATAAGCGTATTCAGGTTTCGGTTTTCATGTCGCCAATCAATGTACATATTAATAGAAATCCTATCTCGGGGATCGTTAAATATTACAAATATCATCCTGGAAAATTTCTGGTAGCATGGCATCCAAAATCATCTACTGAAAATGAAAGAACCACGGTTGTTATTGAGAATAAAGCAGGTGTTTCAGTTCTTTTCCGTCAGATAGCAGGTGCATTAGCCAGAAGAATTGTTTGTTATTCTAAAGAAGGTCAACAAGCTGTGCAGGGAGAGGAATTTGGATTCATTAAATTTGGTTCCAGAGTAGATTTGTTTTTACCTGTAGGAACTGAAATCAAAGTAGGACTAGGTGACATTGTAAAAGGAGGCGTCACGGTTTTAGCACATTTAAAAAACTAAATAAAGTAACATGAAAAAAATATCAGGAATTTTAGCGATTGCATTCTTTGCAGCAACATTATCATTAACTGCCCAAGAGCCTAAATCTGCTCCAAAGCCAGCAGAAAAAATGGAATGTAAAATGGGTAAAGACTGTAAGATGAATGGCTGCTCTGATAAGTCAAAATCAAGTGAAGCTACACCTAAGGCATCAAAGAAAAAGAATTAATTTAACTCTGCTGGTTTTGCATAATCGAACTCAATTCCTTAAAAAGTATCGAAATGAATTCATTGTGGGCGTAATTGTGTTTATTTCACTGATTTTTCGAGATATAATTAGGCCCTTCTTATAAACTTGCAAGTGGTTTTATCCTTTTGCTTGACTAGATTTTATCTATTCTTTCGGATTAAATATCAGCGAGCTTAATTGCGTTGGATCAAACATTTCATTGGCAATTTCAAGTAACTGAGGGGCAGTTATTTTGTTAATTTTTGCAAATACCTCCTCCAGAGAATCGACTCGGTTAAAGTCCAAAAGACTTTTACTCATAGAAATGATCAGTCCCATTCTGTTTTCCTCACCTAATGCGATTTGCCCAATAAATTTATGTTTGGCCTGCTGTAATTGAACGGGCCCCAGTTTTTGATCTCGTAGTTTCTTTAGCTCTTTTTCGAGTAGTTTGATAGCCTTTTCAGTTTTTTCAGTATCTGTACCAAAGTAAATGGAAAAAATACCCGAATCACTCATTGGGGTATAGTTTGACTCAATGGTGTAGGCAATGCCATATTTCTCTCGAATTTCCAGGTTCAGACGTGAGCTCATACCTGTTCCGCCCAATAAATTATTCAGAAGCAAAAAGGCTGTTCTGTGTTTATGGTGAAAAGAGTACGATCGGTTGCCAATCACACAATGTGCCTGATTGATAGGTTTACAAAAAATACTTTGTTTCGGAGTATAGGACCCTATTGTTTCGCGCACTCTCTTTGGTAAATTGGCTGGTATCTTTCCATAAAGCCTCTCGCTGATGCGGGTAACTGTCTTAAAATCATAATCTCCAAAGATCCCGATGATGATTTCATCGGTCCGATAATTCGAATTCATAAAGAGCTCAATATCTTTTTTCTTAAAGCTTTTTACTGATTCGGGGGTTCCCAGAATATTTCTGCCTAGTGTATGACCTTCAAAAAGCAGATCCTCAAAATCATCGTTTATAGCTTCATCAGGCTGATCCTGATACGAAGAGATTTCATCCAGAATCACCTCCTTTTCTTTATTCATTTCTTCTTCTGGAAAGACAGAATGAAATAGGATATCTTCAAAAAGATCAAGTGATCTTTCTAGATGTGGTTTTAAGAAAGAAGCATGAACACAAGTATATTCTTTGGTGGTATAAGCATTCAGATCTGCACCAACCAGCTCCAGTCTGTTTAATATTTGGTTTGTATTTCTTTTCTCGGTTTGTTTGAACAAGAGATGTTCAATAAAATGGGCCAGACCATCTTTAGCCTGATCTTCATCGCGCGAACCGGCATTGATTATAATGCAGGCATGCGAAATATTTGAAGGGCTTGGTTTATGCAAAACACGTATTCCATTTTGCAGTTGGTGTACCTGGTAATCCATTTAGTAAAGGTAGATAATAGATTGAGCAAATTTGAAAATGAGATAATTAGCAAATTGATTTGTCGATTAAATTTCCAGTTTTTATTCTAATTTCCAGATAAAGATGAATGAAAACCTACAACCTATAACTTATTACTTACAACTTAAGTTTCCCCTTATACGTTTTCTTAAACAACTCAAATCGTGGAATAGAAACCGCCCTTACATAACCCTGGTTTGGATTGTGTTCGATATAATCCTGGTGGTATTCTTCTGCCCTGTAGAATTCTATGAGTGGTTTTAATTCAGTTACTAGTGACTTTCTAAACCTTCCGGAATTCGTAATATCTTTCACAGCCTGTTGAGCAGCCGATTTTTCTGTTGGCCCGGTATAAAATAATATGGAACGGTAAGATGAACCCCGGTCGGGCCCCTGCTGATTGGGAGTTGTAGGGTCATGGGAAGCAAAAAATACCTTACATAATTCCGAATATGAAATTACTTTAGGATCATAGTAAACCAGTACTGTTTCTGCATGTCCGGTTGTTTCGGTATTTACTAAAGCATAGGTTGGGTCTGGTACTGTACCTCCGGCATATCCTGAAATAGCAGAGTCTATACCAATTACTGCTTCAAAAATATGCTCTGAACACCAGAAACATCCTTCAGCAAAAGCTGCAATGGCTTTTCCTTTAGGTGCTGTGAGTTTCACTTTTCTAACATCAGTTTTTTTCTGAGATATGGCATCACAGGAAAATAAAACTAGGATAAGCGATAATGCGGGTATGATACTTAGATGGCGTTTCATTTTTTACTTTAATTTAAGATACGTAACATTATATTTTATAGATTTCCTTTCTGAAACAATATGTGGTTTAATTAATCTTTAAATCTTCTTTTTATGTCAATTCTATTTTTTGTTTTTATTGATATTAAACTATAGTTCATTTAACCTTCTTAAGCCTTCTTTTGCTTGAGTATCAATACCAATTTGGTACTCATGATTTCTCATGCCAATGGCAATATTATACAGATCAATAGCCTTTTTATAATCTTTAATGTATTCGTAAATAGTACCTGATTTTAAGGCTGAATTTGCAGCAAAATAATAGGTTTGATTTTTACCTAAATTTATTGTCCGCTGATAATTCAGCAGTGCATCATCAAAATCATTCATCATATCATATGTACGTCCAAAGCGGTAGTAAAGCTCGATTTTATCCTTTATATTTTTTAAATCATTTACCTGAATTGATTTTAATTGAGCCAGCGCACTCGTATAATTACCCCCATCAAAATAGATTCTTGCCCTCAATAAAGTTATATGGGGCTTTTCGTCATTCGCTTCTTTCAAGGCTTGTTTATCTTTTTCATTAATTACTGTGCCCTTAGTACGCACCATGCTGAGGTAATAGTTGTATTGCGGAAGATTATTTCTTAGCAGATAATAAAAAGCAAGTCTTAGATAGGTATCCTTAATATAATTCGTACTTAGAGTTTCATTCGCAAATTTGCTGAGGTAGATGTTTGCATCCGAATCCATCCTGCAAAGTTTAGCATTACCCATCAGGTAATTCATCAGTGGAAGGTCGGCGTATTGGTTGCCTTTAGGTGCGGCTTCAATAAATTTAATTGCTGCATCTGCATGCCCGGTTCTAAAAGCAGTGTAACCTTGTAAATAAGATTTGAGTAGGCTTTTGTCATTCATGCTATTTAAGAGTGGTGCTAAATCGCTGTAACTATTCCTGCTCTGAACCACATCTACATTTGTAAAACAAATTAAAAACACAATTTCATCATTATAATAGCTGAACTTACTATTCGCAATCTGCAACCTGAACCGTTCTAATTGCTTATTTCCTTTCGTAATATTTCCATGAATCCCCACAATACTGGCTATCCCTTTCATATTTGTTGGAATCGCTCCAAAAATTACTTCTATCAGTCCTAGGCTTTTTTGATTGGGCAAAAAGTCCTTAAACTTTTGATTGTTTTCAGTTAAAAGGTCTTTTGCCTTTTTTAAATCATAGGTAGAAGACATGTATTCACCGAATTTAGCCTTAATCATTCCTGATTGAAGATAAATCTCTGCCTGTGCAAAAAGATAATAGGGAGAACTTTTATCATTTTTTCTGATCGCATCTATCCTGCCTGATTTCCTATCCTTAAATTTTTCGAATTCAATTTTGTTTTCTGAAGTAAGGAGGAATAAAAAATCAATATAATTGTCGAGCAAAATCGGAATGCCGTTTTGCGGATTATTAATTTTCTCGTCTCGAATCAATTTCCTTGCATCGTTAAAACGAAGGTCAAACAGGGCCTGATATGCCGCTGCTGAATTGGGATTGAATACGAAGTTTGCATTTACTGCTTCATGGATACCAAAGAAAAGAAGCAGGGTTATCAAATATTTATAATTCATTCCGGGATAGTTCGCTTTAAGAATATAACTATTGATTATTCTTGATACTGGCTTTTGAAGCCCTTACAAAAATAGATTTATTTTCTCAATTGAGTTTAAGGTTAAACGATGAGTTTCTTAGGTAGGATGGTAATCTATTGATATAGTTGTAGATTTTTAACTGGAGTGCAGGGGAGATGTAATTTTTATTTGCCAGGAATTTGACCTGCAATACTTTATTTGCCGAATATTAGGAGAACCAAAATACTACGAATAAAAAATCTTAATTTACCCATGGTAATACTTCTAAAGATAGGCACAGATTTGTTTTTCTACGAGTTTAAAAATAGCTCCCATTGTAGTTATTTATGATTTCTGTTTAAAACCAATTTGAATACGCGGAATTTCTTCCTTTTCTAAAAACTTATCTAGGTAAGTAAACAGTAATTCAATTTTTTGATCCTGTTTATAAAGTTTGTTTTCGACTTTTTCAATAAGGTTTTCGACATCCTTATGTAAAATGAGGATTTCCCTTATCCGAACAAATATTTCTATTATTCTAATACTCATTTGTATAGCTCTGTCATTTTTTAAGACATTCGATAACATTAATACTCCATGTTCGGTAAACGCATAGGGTAAGGTTCCGCCCAATGATTGTCTGGAAGGTATCGCATTTTGCGATACCATATCCTCAACCTCTTTTTCAGATAATTGAAACATGAAATTTTCTGGAAATCGGTTTTTATTACGTTTTACCTGCTCCCTTAATCGTATTGCTTTGACTCCATATAACTCTGCAAGATCTCTGTCAATCATTATTTTTTGTTCTCGAACTAGAAATATTTTGCTTATCAATACTTCATCACGAATCGATTGTTTGGTATTCGATTGGGTCATTTTTATGTTCTGATTGGACTTCTTTATTTATCTCATGCTTAAAAGAAACTGATTTTTTAACTCTTATTATCAAAATTTATCTATCAGAAGGGCTGTTGCATGATTATGGCTTGTACCCGATTACCCAGCCCATCCATCCCTATCCAAACTTCGGTAATGTATTGCCTCGGCAAGATGTTCCAGCAGGATCTCTTCTGTACCGGCTAGGTCAGCAATCGTTCTAGAAACTTTCAGGATCCGGTCATACGCTCGGGCAGATAAGCCCAGTTTTTCCATTGCCTGTTTTAATAAGGTTTGTCCGGAGTCGCTGATGCGGCAAATGTTCCTGACCATATTTGGGCTCATCTGGGCATTGCAAAACACTTCTTCTTTATCTTTAAAACGTTTGATCTGGATATTTCTTGCTTCAGTAACCCGTTCACGGATTTCTTTGCTTTTTTCACTCAGCCGTTCGGATGAGAGCTCATTGAAGTTTACGGGGGTTACTTCTACATGAAGGTCAATGCGGTCTAGAAGCGGACCGGAGATCTTACTCAGGTATTTTTGTACCACTCCTGGCGCACAAATGCATTCTTTTTCGGGGTGATTAAAATACCCGCATGGGCAGGGGTTCATAGAGGCCACCAGCATAAAACTGGCCGGGTAGTTCACGCTTGATTTTGCCCTGGATATGGTCACCCTGCGTTCTTCTAGAGGTTGTCGCATGACTTCAAGTACGGTTCGTTTAAATTCGGGCAGTTCATCCAGAAAAAGCACCCCATTATGCGCAAGAGATATTTCTCCGGGCTGTGGGTTGGTACCTCCGCCAACCAAAGCCACATCGCTGATGGTATGATGCGGAGATCGGAATGGTCTGATGGTCATCAATGAATCGGATGCAGAGAGTTTTCCTGCAACAGAATGTATTTTGGTGGTATCGAGGGCTTCATAGAGGTCGAGCGGTGGTAAGATTGTTGGCAAACGTTTGGCTAGCATGGTTTTGCCAGCTCCGGGCGGACCGATCAGAATCACATTATGCCCACCGGCGGCTGCAATCTCTAGTGCCCGTTTGATGTTTTCCTGTCCTCTGACATCCGAGAAATCGCTTTCGTAATTATTGATATTGTAGCTGAACTCTTCTTTAGTATTGACAATGGTTCTTTGCAGTTCCAGGCTATTATCAAAAAAACCGATTACTTCTGCTAGGCTGTTCACACCGTAAACCTCAAAATCATCCACAATTGCAGCTTCACGGGCATTCTCTTGCGGAAGAATCAAACCTTTGAATCCATCTCTTTTACCCTGAATAGCAATAGGAAGAACCCCTTTTACAGGTTGTATTCCTCCATCCAGAGAGAGTTCGCCAAGAATGAGGTATTCATCGAGTTTAGTGCTGAAAAATTGGCCGGAAGCCGACAAAATACCGATCGCAATAGGCAGATCATAGGCTGAACCCTCTTTTCGTA
The DNA here is from genome assembly GCA_947479815.1 of Sphingobacteriaceae bacterium. Classification (GTDB taxonomy): domain Bacteria; phylum Bacteroidota; class Bacteroidia; order Sphingobacteriales; family Sphingobacteriaceae; genus Daejeonella. Next base: position 26,702 of record CANKAT010000012.1, on the reverse strand, counting down.
TATCGGCCGGAGCCAGATTTACGATGATCCTTTTCCTGGGCATGCGATAGATTGAACTATTCAAAGCGCTTTCAATGCGCAGCATACTTTCTTTTACCGCATTATCGGGCAAACCAACAACAAAATATTTGAGCCCGCCACAAACATTCACCTCTATGGTTATGGTAATTGCTTCGATTCCATAAACGGCACTTCCAAAAGTCTTTGCTAGCATGTTGAGCTAATGTAAAAGACATTTTACTTAATGGTGAGAGGGGATTTAGTAAATGGGCTTATTTATTTAGCGAACGGTATTATTTCACATCCTGTTCAAATTTCCTTTTTATTTGGGGTAGGTATGATCTTGGTTTTTAATCGTGATCTTTTGCAATAGATACTTTTTACCCTGAGTTTGTTGAAGAATAAAATGGAGTGATGTTTTTTGTTGGAATAGAAGGCTCTGCTAGCGCGCGCGTGTCGCGCGTACTCTAACTGAATTTTGCTATAAACTAAACTGAAATTTACTTATTCGAAATACATCCGCGTCTTTGAGAGAAAATCATTAAATACAATTATTGAATTTCATACAATTAAAACAGGAGATCTCGCAAAAACGCCAAAGGTTTTCCTGAGTTTTGTGTTGTCCAACCTCAATATATGATGGGTATCGTGATTATCTCAAGATTGCTGTTTTCACCCACCTTCTATTATCTATTTTCCAAACGGCATTTTTGGCATCCCCTTCATCATCTTAGCAGCGGCAGCTGGGTTTGAGAACTGCTTCATTACTTTACGCATATCTTCAAACTGTTTGATCAGCTTATTTACCTCAGCGATATTGGTTCCTGAACCATTGGCAATCCGTGATCGTCGGCTCTGGTTGATTGAATCGGGATTTTCGCGCTCATGATGAGTCATGGAACGGATGATCGATTCAATGGGAGTAAATGCATTATCATCAATCTCTACATCTTTTATGGCTTTGCCCACACCCGGAATCATGCCCATTAGATCCTTCATATTACCCATCTTTTTAATCTGCTGGATCTGGCTTAAAAAGTCGTTGAAATCGAATTTATTTTTGCGGATTTTCTTCTGAAGCTCGGCAGCTTCTTTCTCATCAAACTGCATTTGTGCACGTTCAACCAACGAAACCACGTCGCCCATCCCGAGAATACGGCTGGCCATCCTGTCTGGATAGAACACATCTAGGGCTTCCATCTTTTCGCCTGTACCGATGAATTTGATGGGTTTGTTTACCACTGATTTGATAGAAAGCGCAGCACCTCCGCGAGTATCACCATCTAATTTGGTTAATACTACCCCGGTAAAGTCAAGACGGTCATTGAATGCTTTGGCAGTATTCACGGCATCTTGTCCGGTCATGGAATCGACCACAAATAGGATTTCCTGCGGTTTGGTTTGTGCCTTTACCTCAGCAATCTCTTTCATCAATCCCTCATCAATCGCCAATCTTCCGGCGGTATCGATGATCACTATATTTTGCCCGTTCTTTTTTGCTTCAGCGATCCCTGCCATTGCAATAGCAACCGGATCTTTGGAACTGCGGTCTGTATAAACCGGAACCCCAATCTGTCCGCCAAGAACTTCCAGTTGATCAATCGCTGCAGGGCGATAAACGTCGCCAGCAACGAGTAAAGGTTTTTTATTCTTTTGTGTTACCAGATAATTGGCAAGTTTCCCAGAAAATGTAGTCTTACCCGCACCGTTTAATCCTGCAATCAGTATGATGGTTGGATTTGCAGAAATAATTAATTCCTCAGCAGTTCCGCCCATTAAGGCTGCCAGCTCATCGTTCATGAGTTTGGTTAGTAACTGTCCAGGAGATATGGAGGTCAGTACATTGAGTCCGAGTGCTTTTTCTTTGACATCATCGGTAAATGCTTTTGCAGTTTTATAATTAACGTCGGCATCCAGAAGAGCTTTGCGTATCTCTTTCATGGTTTCTGCCACGTTTATTTCCGTTATGCTTCCTTGCCCTTTTAATACCTTAAAGGCTCTGTCAAGTTTATCCTGTAAATTTTCAAACATCGTATAAATCAGCTTTTAGCTCATACAAAGTTAATCTTTCTGAACAATAGGACTAAAATAATTGTTGATTCTGGCCAGATTCTTAAAAATTAGAAGAAAAGAGTAACATTAACATTGCTTTGTATGGAATTTTGGTACAATTTAATTTCTTTGCATCCTGATAATTTGTGAATGAAATTTGTGCGGGTATTAATACTAGTTTTTCTTCTACTTGGTAATTGCTGTGTTGCGCAGGAAATTAAAAAATTTACTGCAACCAGGACAGATTATTCGCCCCAAATTGATGGGATTTTAAATGACCGCATTTGGAACGAGGTGAAAGCTGCTAGCGGCTTTATTGAGATTAAACCAGTTCCGGGTCGTATTGAAAGCTATGACAGAAGAACCGAGGTCAAAATTGTTTACGATAATTCGGCAATTTATATAGGTGCCAGAATGTATGATGAACCGGATAGCATTGTCAAGGAAGTTGTAACTCGCGACCAGCTTGGCAATTCAGATATTCTGGGGATTGTTTTTGATACGTATCTGGATCGTATAAATGCCTTTGGTTTTTATGTCAACTCTACGGGTGCTCAATTTGACGCAAAATACTCTCAGTCGGGAAGAGAAGATGTTAGCTGGGATGCCGTTTGGGAAAGCCAGGTAAAAATTGATAGCCTAGGTTGGACCGCAGAATTAAAGATTCCGTATTCTGCCATTAGGTTTGGTTCAAATGATATTCAGCAATGGGGTTTAAACATGACCCGCCGCCGTCAAAAGGTTAATCAGCAAACCAGCTGGAACTTTATTGATCCCAAAGTTGCTGGCTTTATTAATCAGGAAGGCGAATTAAGCGGAATAAAGGGAATTAAGGCGCCAGTGAGATTGTCTTTTTCACCTTACCTTTCTTCTTCCGTCAATAACTATCCACATAATCAGCCCGGAGTAAAAAATACATTGAGCACATTCAATGGTGGCATGGACATTAAATATGGTGTTAATCAGAGTTATACTCTTGACATGACTCTTGTTCCTGATTTTGGGCAGGTTCGATCTGATAATCAGGTTCTTAATATTAGCCCTTTTGAAGTTAGGTTCAATGAAAACCGCCAATTTTTTACTGAAGGAACCGAGTTATTTAATAAAGGAAATCTTTTTTATTCCAGGCGCATCGGATCTAATCCCGCATATTCAGCAAATATTAGTTCGCAGATCCTTCCTGGTGAGATCATAAAAGAAAATCAGCTAGAAAGCAAACTACTGAACGCTACAAAAATTTCAGGGCGGTCACAAAACGGGATGGGTATAGGGTTTTTTAATGCGGTCACAAAACGCGGCTATGCAACAATACAAAACAGTACCGGAGAGGAGCGTTTGATTGAAACACAACCCTTAAGCAATTATTCTATTCTGGTATTGGATCAATCTTTAAAAAACAATAGTTCAGCAAGTTTTGTAAACACGAATGTTTTGCGTCAGGGATCTGCATATGATGCAAATGTGAGTGCATTTTTATTTAATCTCAATAACAAGCAGAACATTTATAATGTTAATGGTGCTGCCAAGCTAAGTCATGTGGGTCCGGAGAGCCCTGGAAATTCGGCCATGAACGGATATTATTATGAGATTGAAGCAGGTAAGAAAAGCGGAAATTTTACCTGGGGTTATTCCTATGATCTTACTGACGAAAACTATGACCCTACAGATCTGGGATATTTTAATAATAATAACTTCATCCGAAACTCCATTGATTTTGGATATAATAGTTTTCGACCCGGTCAAATTTTTAACCGCTATAATACCTACCTAGGAATTTTTCGCACCGAGCGATTCAAGCCACGTACCTATCAATCTTCAAGAGTTTCTGCCGGCGGATATTTTGAATTTAAAAATTTCTGGTCAGTGAATATGGATTTTTATCGACAGTTCATCGGCAAGGATTTTTATGAGCCCCGTGTAGCAGGACGGGAGTTCAGTACTCCTGCCAGTAGTTTTGGAAATTTTACCTTGAGATCAAATAGAGCTAAAAAATATAATGCAGGTGTATTTTTCTCTGCCAGGTTTAGGGAACAGTTCAGTGGTGTGGGATATACTGCCGGGTTTTTTCAAAATTTCAGGGTTAAGAACAGGCTTTCTCTTGGACTTGACTTTAATACTCAACCTCAATACGACTATTCTGCCTGGCTTGGTATAAGTAGTAACAAGGATGTGATTTTTTCAAGGTTTGACAGAAGCACGGTGGAAAGTTCAATGGATGCTACGTATACCTTTAACAGCAATATGGGTTTAATGTTAAGGGCAAGACATTACTGGTCAAACCGCAGAAACAAAGAATATTATATTCTCACGGCCGATGGTGGGTTACAAAGCCATGATGGTGCTGAATTTAAAGGAACCCACACTAATTACAACGTTTTTAATATAGATTTTATTTATTCCTGGCGCTTTGCTCCTGGCAGTGAATTGAGTTTAGCCTATAAAAATGTTGCCCAAGACATGGAAAAAGAAAATAGGCTTGGATATTTCCAAAATTTTGACAGAATTATTGGATTGCCTCAGAACAATAATGTCTCCTTAAAAATTTTATATTATCTTGATTATATGCAGTTTAGCAGAAGATAATACCTGCGGATTATTAAATCCTTTTTTGTTTTAAAACAATATTTTAAAGAATAATCTAGTTTGCTAGTCTGTAAACCAATCCAAATGCCATGGTTTGGCTTGCCTGTATTTTGTTGGCAGTATCATCATCATAAAGAATTATTCCAGCGATTGATACATTAATCAGCCTGTTCACATGGGCGGTTAAGGTAAGGTCTAATCTGTTGTCAATACTCGCAAGCTTTTCATAATTCGCAAACAAGGCATAACGGCCTTTAAGGGTAAGATTTTTGGCTATATCTTTATCATAAGAGCTTACAACCTGGAAAGCAAGTTCATTTCTAAATCCTTTACCCGGAGTTACGCCAAAGTTTTTAGGGTTTGTTAAGTAGAGTGATTTATCAAGTACAAATGTTTGTCTGGCGGTTCCGGTACCTATTCGAACAAAAAAGTGCTTCGCCGGTTTGTACTCAAATCCAAATGATTCTGTCAAATATCCTGGCGCCATGAATTTGGAAAGGAGGGTTCTTTTCTCATTTCCTTTCGCATCTTTTGAGAAGGTGTAACCAAAATCAAATTGGGATTCAAAGTTGACAGATCCGAAGAAATACCAGCTATTGGAAAGCTTTAGAGCAACTTTATTATCCCAAAATATACGATCTACTGTTTTTCGGGATAGCTGACCTTTATTTTTGAGTTTACCATATTGCATGATAACCTCCGATACATAGTTTTTGTCTTCTTTGGTATAATCAGATTTATAAGAAAATTGTCCGCCAAGTGCTAATGAGTTTACACCACCTGCACCCCAGTTATCGCTGAACGAAGCCTGATTCATGTTAAGGCCGAATGCAGTAAGATTACGCCAGTAATTCACTTTTACATCGATAGAAGATGGCGCACTTAAGGAAACTACTTCAGGGAATAAAACTGGTCTTCTTACCGGCAGTGTATTTTTGCGGGGGTACTGTTTAAGCTCTTTTAATAAAAGTGTATCTGCTTCAGATCCTGCTTTTTGTGCTACAGCAATTGAGGTAAACCCAAATAAAATGAAAACAAGTGCAAGTATACTCTTAAACATATAGCAAAGAAAAACAAAAAAGACTTCTTTTCGACATGTTTTTAGCTTTTTCTAGACTTACCTGATTAATTGGTCCAGGATAGAAATTTGGGCTATTTCAAATAGCCTAGATTTGGGCATTTTCAAGGGTCTATCTTTCAAAAACTATAGTTCTGAATCCACAGGAATAAAATAGATTTCACTATCAATTACCATTCAGGGGTTGTAAACGATAAGCAGCTGGATTTTCAAGGTAGGATGCGTATGATTTCTTGATATATTCTATCAGTTCATAATCATTGGCCTGTATGATAAAATAATAGCCTGGTTTATATTGTTGTTTAAAATCTAGTAGTTTACTCCCGCTTATGCCTATCACCCGATTGATTAGGGTTCTAGTAAAACGGTATTCGATCATCGCATCCCTGTAATCGCGTTCAATTATTTTTTGCAGCTGACGCGCGTTTCTGCCCTCACGACTTAATAAACTATACAAGGCATTGATGCTAAGTCCGGCTCCACCCCCGCCATTACTACCACCAGTAGTCAGCAAATTGCCAACGGCTCCTTTAATATATGCGGCATTATATTCTTCTTTTGTGGCCTGTAGGCGTTCTTCGGGTGTTCCTAACGAATCTCTAACCACAACTTCTTGCAGCTGGATGGAATTCCGTTTCAGGTAGAAAAGTACGGTACTCACTGTTCGGATACTCACTGTATCAACACCATAGCCTTGTAAAGCGGCTACTAAAACATCTCCCTCGCGGGCATTCGTTTTAAATTCACCTTTCGTGGTATTGTAAAATCCTTCACCAGTTCGGGTGTTAAAAATATAGACACGTGTTAATCGCTGCTTGGATTCCATATCAAATACGATACCTTGAATTGGTTTATCCTGAGCCAGCAGACTACAAACGGGGAATGAAAGTAGTAGAAATATGAATATGATCTTTTTCAATCTGATAAAACTAAGATTTTAAGAAATAATAAGGGTCAATTTTAACATTTTTAACTTATTTAGAAACCAGTAATAACTGTCCAGGCAATAAATTCACATTCTCTAAGCCATTCAAAGCCTTCAGATCAGTTTCACTCAGTGAAAATTGTTTAGAAACAGATGTTAGGGTATCTCCTGATCGTACCTCATAAATTTTCATGACTACGGGGTTTTTAACAGTTTCTTGTTTTTTCTCTGTGGGGATATTAATAGCGATATCCTTCATCACCTTATCTTCCCTGATTGTTTTTTCTCTCTCGTTTTCCATCCGGTCAAAGCGACTCAGGTCGTACCGTTCAACCAAGCTGATCAATAGCTCTGCATATTTTGGATTGGTGGCATATCCCGAAGTTTTTAGTCCGTTTGCCCATCCGCGGTAATCATTTTTATCTAGCTCGAACAGGGGGGCATAACGCTTTCTTTTTAGAAATTCAGTATGATCCCTGAATGATTCTTCAGGTGATTTGTAAACCCTAAAACAATCATCTTTATTGTCGTCATCCTGTAATATGGTTTCCCCTTTCCATTCTGTGGTACATTTAATTCCAAAGTGATTATTGGCCTCTTTTGCTAGCTTGCTGTTCCCATTTCCTGATTCTAGAATTCCCTGGGCTAAGGTAATACTTGCCGGAATACCAGAACCATTCATCTCAGTGATGGCGATGTTCTTGAAACGTTCAATATAACTTTCGGCAGGTGTTTTTATTGAAGAAGAATTGGTAATACTAACTTTATCAGAGTTTTTAACCGGCTCTGCAGGCTTAGTAATCTGGGTTAGCGGAGCTGATTGTTGTTCTTTTTTAAGCAGACTGCATGAACTCGTTAAAATGCCCAAAGCGATCAGTACTAGTAATGATTGTTTCATGTAAGGAATTTCATTTTTTAAAAAGATGAGTATTTGCTAATGATTGTATAGTTTTAGGTTCCACAATCTTTTTAATTAATTTATTTTTTTCTTATTAAATATAATCCATCTCGTACGGGCAGGATCAGTTTTTCAACTCGTTGATCTGAGCTGATCCTCTCATTAAATTGACTGATGAAGGAGGTCTTTTGGTCTGAAACACCCTCATCCAGTACCTTTCCGCTCCAAAGTACATTATCTACCAGAATGAGCCCACCTGATCGTACCTTATCGATAACCATATCATAATAGGTAGCATTATTTTTTTTATCGGCGTCAATAAACACGAGATCAAAAATTTCATTAAGAGTGGGTATGATCACTTTAGCATCGCCAATCTGATACATTATTTTTGAATCGAGTTCTGATTTTTTAAAGTTTGACCTGACCATATCTTCTAGTTCCAAATTGATATCTATGGTATAGATACGCCCATTTTCTCTGAGCCCTTCTGCCAAACAAAGGGTAGCATAACCTGTGAAAGTGCCTATTTCAAGTATCCTTTCAGGGTTGATTAGTTTACTGATCATACTAAGCAATTTTCCCTGATAGTGACCTGAAAGCATGCGCGGCATAGAAACCTTGAGGTGCGTTTCTCGGTTTATATGCTTTAAAAGTTCATTTTCAGGCTCGCAAGAATTTTCTAGATAGTGTATTAGTTCTTCACTGAATAGCTCCATGGCTTAAAGATAGGTATTTTGAGTTTTTCCCCGTTTTTAAAAGCCCATGCTTTTTTTCTGCAGATAGGTTTGCAGGATGATTGTTGCAGAAATAGTATCCAGGCGCTCTTTATTTTGTCGATCTGTTTTTTTGAAACCACTTTGAGCAACTACTGCTGATGCCATTTTGGATGTAAATCGTTCATCAATCTGCTCAACTGGAATTTCTGGAAAATTTTTGTTCAGAGTAGTGATAAATCCTTTAATATGAGGTGCCGATTGTGACGGACTGCCATTCATCTGTTTGGGTTCTCCGACCACAAAAAGTTCTACTTGCTCTGTTGAAAGGTATTTTTTGAGGTACTCAATAATATCTTTGGGATGAATGGTATCCAGGCCAGTAGCTATAATCTGCAGCGGATCGGTCACAGCAATTCCAATGCGTTTAGTACCATAATCGAAAGCTAGAACTCGCATAAGCTGTTTAATATTGAACAGAACAAATATAGGATTAAGCGATGTTACTTGATCATTTGTTTATTCCAAAGCAAATTTCTCGCATAGCGCCAGGGTATTTTTTACATCCTCAATGGTGGTTCTTGGGTTGATCAGGCACATTCTCAATACTACCTGGCCTTGCAAAATTGTTGTAACCAAAAGAGCCTCACCAGAAGCCATCATTTTTGACGAAATTTTTTGATTCATTTCGTCAAGTTTTTTTTCTGACAATTTTTCTTCTACAGTATTATATCTAAAATTAATAATGGCAAGAGTTGCAGGTGAAATAACCTCCCATTTATTACTTTGTCTTAATTCAGCTTCTACTGCTTCGGCTAGATCGATACTATAATCAATTGCCTTTCTGAATGCCTGTAAACCGAAGGTTTTTATCGACATATAAAATTTTAATGCTCTAAAATTCCTTGTTAATTCGATGCCATGATCGTAAAAATTTATTTCTGATTGATTGCCTTCAATATCTCTAAGGTAGACCGGCTTTTCAGTAAAAGTTCGGCTCAGCCATTTATGGTTTTGAACCAGTAGGCAGCCAATTTCATAGGGCTGGAAAAGCCATTTATGTGGATCAACTGTTAGTGAATCTGCTTTTTCGATGCCTTTTAGCAATTTTTTACCATTTTTTGAAAGCATAGCAGCGGCTCCGTATGCACCATCAACATGTAGCCAGATATTTTCTTTCTTACAGATTCTGGCAAGCTCTTCGAGTGGATCAATGGTACCAGTATTGGTTGTACCTGCTGAAGCAATCATACAAAATGGCTGAAGTCCTTCGATCTTATCTTTTGCAATTGCATTTTTAAGTTTATTGATTGAAAATTTAAACTCCATATCGGTAGGAATGATCCTGATCTGCTCTTTTTTAAAGCCAAGAATATTGATCGCTTTAATATTTGATGAATGCGCCTGATCAGATAAATAGATGATCGCCTTTGAAAATTCATCACCACATTTCACTTTTCTTGCTGTTGCCAATGCAGTTAAGTTTGCCATAGATCCACCACTGGTGAAGATTCCGCCACCTTTCTTTACTTGAAAATTAAAAAGTTTTAACATCCAGTTCAGCGTATTGATTTCAACACCTGCTGCTGCCGGAGACCCCACCCATCCACCGGCAAAAATATTAAATCCTGTGGCCAGTGTATCAGACATCACACTGATGTAATTGCTGGGGCCCGGCACAAATGCATAAGCTTTTGGATGGGTTATAACATTACTGTTGGTCATTACATTTTCTAGAACAAATTTTAAAACATCATCGGCAGCCATTGGATTTTCTGGCGCTTCTTCGCAAAAAAGCGCATCAATTTCCTTTCGGCTGGCCGTAGCTACAGGAAGTTTTTGATCCTGTGTTTCAAAATGATCAACAATTGCATCAACAACTTTGTAGCCAAAGTCTTGCATATCTTTCCTGGAAAGATCTAATCTTGCAGTTTTAATAATTTTCAATGGAATTCAATAATTGGTTAAGGCAAAACTAAGGTTTTTTTAAACCTGGGAGTATAATTTACTCGAACCTTGATGGATGAACCTTTTATCTGAGCCATAGTTATCCTCATAAAATACTTGGAATCAGGACCCTTATGAATTAATAAACTTCCTAAAGAACATCTGTTGAAAAGCATAATTTTTCTTATTTTGCACCATGCTGTTTCGTGAAATTATTGGTCAGAAGGAAGTTAAAGAACAATTAATTCAATCGGTTCATGAGAACCGGGTCAGTCATGCGCAATTATTCCTTGGTCCGGATGGTTCCGGAAATTTCGCACTTGCCTTGGCATATTCACAATTTATTTCCTGTACTGACCGCCAGGAAGCAGACAGCTGTGGCTTATGTTCTTCCTGCAGAAAGTATAATAAACTCATTCATCCCGATCTACATTTTTCATATCCTTTTTTTAGAGGAGGTGAAAAGGAGGATTCTTCAGCTGATCTGGAAGAATGGCGGGATCTTGTTCTCAATAATCCCTATTTTGATCTCGATGAATGGCGTAACCGTTTGGATGCTCAAAATAAGCAGCCGAATATCAATAAGGCAGAGTGTTTGAATATCTTGCATAGATTATCGCTAAAACCGTTTGAATCCGAGTATAAAACAATGATTGTTTGGCTTCCTGAATATTTAAAGAATGAAGGAAACAGGTTGTTGAAAACATTGGAAGAACCGGCAGAAAAAACACTGATCATTTTAATTGCAAAAAACCAGGATCAGATTTTAAATACAATTATTTCAAGAACTCAGCTGGTTAAAATTCCGGCCTTAACCAAACAGGATATTGTAAACTATTTGGTTCAAAGTAAAGATATTCCTGAAACACAGGCTGCCAGGATTGCCTATTTGAGCGAAGGGAATTTACAAAGCGCATTAAATTTCCTGAAAGAAGATGAAAGCGATGATTTCAGGCTCTTTTCTTCCTGGATGCGAATGACATTTGCAGATAAAGGAGGACAGATATTTTTATTTGTTGATGAATCATCAAAATTAGGCCGCGAAAATCAAAAAAACCTTTTGCGATACGGAATACATTTGATTCGCGAATGTATTATGATCATTTCAGGAGCTGATGAATTGGTTCACCTGCAATCTTCAGAATTGGATTTTGTTCAAAACTTCAGCAAACACCTTGATCTTGCAAAAGCTGAAGCCATTATAAATGAATTGGAAAAGGCTCATTATCATATTGAGCGCAATGCGAATCCTAAAATTTTATTTTTAGATGTATCTTTACAATTCGTTAAAATATTAAAGTTTAATACGCTCCCTGCGGGGACTCAATATATACTGAATTAGATATGGGATGTGGAAGTTGTTCAACAGGTGGCTGTGCCCCTGCCGGATGCAAGAGTAATGGCTCTTGTCTTACCAATGGTTGCAGTAAATTAGATGTTTATGACTGGCTGTCACATATGGACATGCCTTCAAATTATAAACCATTTAATATCATAGAAATTAAATTTAAAGGCTCTAGAAAAGAGTTTTATCTCAATACAGAAAATCTCTATCTTGAAGCTGGCGAGCTTGTTGCTGTTGAAACTACAACAGGCGGCTATGATATTGGCCACGTTTCATTGACTGGCGAATTGGTTCGCATGCAACTTAAAAAGAGACATGTTCGTACAGAAGATGTAGTTAAAAAGATCTATCGCAAAGCAACTCCTACTGATGTTGATAAATGGAAGGTTTCAAAAGATCTTGAATTTGAAACGATGCATAAGTCTAGGGTATTAGCTAAAGAACTGGGCCTGGCTATGAAACTTAGTGATGTAGATTATCAGGGCGACAGAACAAAAGCAACATTTTATTATACTGCTGAAGGTCGCGTTGATTTCAGGGAACTGATCAAGAAAATGGCCGAAACCTTTCGTATTCGAATAGAAATGCGCCAAATTGGTATGCGCCAAGAAGCAAGTCGTTTAGGTGGTATTGGTTCTTGCGGACGTGAACTTTGTTGTTCAACCTGGTTAACAGATTTTAAAACGGTTTCAACCTCTGCTGCCAGATATCAGAATCTTTCTCTGAATACCCTAAAGCTTGCGGGTCAATGTGGCAAATTAAAGTGCTGCCTCAATTATGAGCTTGATACGTATATGGATGCTCTAAAAGATATTCCAGACAATGTAGATCGTTTAGAGACATTAACCGGCACGGTCAGACATCAAAAAACAGATATTTTTAAGAAACTAATGTGGTTTAGCTATCCTAATGATGAAAATTGGATAGCATTGGATTTAGCGAGAGTTAAAGAAGTTCAGAAACTTAATAAAGAGGGGATTAAACCCGAATTCCTGAAAGAGGAGGTTCCTGAAGAAGATAAACCAGTTGTTGCCAAAGTATTTGACTATGAAAATGTTGTGGGTCAGGATAGTTTAACCCGCCTTGATAATAAGTCTGTAAGAAACAAAAAGAACAATCGCAAAAAAGGGAATAAACCTAAAGGACCGGGAAACTCACAGCCACAGGCTGAGGCGGGTTCAGGCACTAGGCCGGTAAGGCAAGAAATTACGCCAAATGCGGCACAGGCTAATCAGTCTACTGAACCATCGGCAGAACGTCCGGCTGGAACTAGCCGAAACAATAAGCGAAGAAAAAACTTTAGAAATAATAATAACCGTGAGCGTCCTGCAGAATAATTACAAATGAAGCAGATCAAAACATTGTTTTTATTGATGTCGTTGCTGGGCTTAATCTCCTGTCAGGACACCGTAACTATTGCAGATACAAATGCTGAATTTGAGAAGCGTAATTGGAGTTATTCCCAAAAGATCAGCATTCCAGTAAAAATTGAAGCAACAGATATTTCGTATAATCTGTATCTCAATCTTCGGCATTCTGCAGGATATAAGTATTCCAATATCTTCATCATCATACATATAATTGGGCCGGATGGTAAGAAGGTTACTGAACGTAGAGAGTTTAAACTAGCATTAGCTGACGGTGAATGGCTTGGTAGTGGTTCAGGAAATATGTACAGCTATCAGATCAAGTTTAAAGAGAATTATAAATTTCCTGTAAAAGGCACTTATATTTTTGAGCTTGAACAGAATATGCGAGATAATCCTCTGGATCATGTAAGCGATGTGGGTATTCGCGTTGAAAAAGCGCTATAAGTATGACTATTTTTAAACGATTTCTTCTAAGCAGATATTTCATCTGGTTAACAATTTTTCTGATTGTTTTTTGCCTTTCTTCAGTCTTATTACTTGATTCAGGACACCCGCTTTATAGTATAGCCTTTGTGTGCGCACCCATCATTTACTTTCTTCAGCGATACAGGAAAAAGTTAAAGGAGATTTAGCAGACTTTCAAGCTTCATGCCTCTTGAACCCTTTAATAGAATGGTGGATTGTTTTATTGGATCAAGATTCAGGGCATCGTATGCTTGAGACGTGGTTTTATAAAACTCAGCGCCTTTACTTTCTTTTAGATTATAAAATTCCTCCCCTACCAATATTCTTCTATCGGCTTTTGTAAGTAATGCTTTTTCAAGGATTAAGCGATGTTCATTTGCAGACTCCTCACCCAATTCAAACATATCTCCTAGAATCAGAACTTTAGATTTTGCATCGGTGGCATCCAGGTTATCCAGTGCAACAATCATACTGCTTGGATTAGCATTGTAGTAATCGCATATTATGATGTTGTTTGGAGTTTCCAGTAGTTGCGACCTATTATTTAAAGGTTTGTATAAATTGATCCCTTTATTGATTTTATCAGGACTTAAATTAAAATAGCTGCCGATACAAATAGCCGCACATATATTATCAAGGTTATAGATACCTGGTAAATTTGAAAAGGCTGTATGTTTTGGTTCTCCTGATAAATTCCAGTCAATACTGAGGCATGGACTTGAGTTTTTTAGCCTTGCTGAAACAAAGTTGTCATCACTGGTTCCATATTCTACTGTATGTGCTAATCCTCTTTCGCTGGCCATGTTGCTAAGTGTCTGGTCATCATTATTTAGAAATACAATACCGCCTGATTTATAAAGAAATTCATACAGTTCTCCCTTACCTATCCTAACCCCCTGTATCCCGCCAAATCCTTCTAAATGTGCTTTTCCAATATTGGTAATCATTCCATGGCTAGGCTGAGCAATACTACATAGAAATGCAATCTCTCGTTGGTGATTGGCACCCATTTCAATTATTGCGATCTCGCAGTCATTAGTTATCGATAAGATACTTAAAGGCACTCCGATATGATTATTCAGGTTACCTTCAGTTGCAAACGTGTTGAACTGTTGCGAGAGAACAGATCTGATCAGTTCTTTGGTGGTTGTTTTTCCGTTTGATCCGGTAATACCTATGACAGGAATATTTAGTTGTTTTCTATGTTGGCGAGCCAGATCCTGAAGGGTTTCCAAAACATCTTGAACAACTATAAATCGATCATCCAATGCATATTCTGCATCATCAATAATAGCGTATGCTGCTCCACTTTCAAGGGCCTGCTGAGCAAATTTATTTCCATCAAAATTATCACCCTTAAGTGCAAAAAATAGACATGAAGCTGTTATTTTCCTTGTATCAGTGCAGATTTGAGGGTTTTTTAAGTAAATCTTGTATAATTGCTCCGTTGTCATGTTATTTAGCTTGATACAATATTAAGATTTTTGTTCATCAAGGCGAAGAATTTGGCAATTAGACTTTTTCATTCGTAGATTAGTGGCCGACATGCTGGTTTTGAAATAGATTCCGAAATTAACCAATTTACCTGTTTAAAATTCCCCTTTTAAAGCAGGTTTACCGTTTACCAATAAAAATTGAAAGCCTGATAAAAATTTAACAGCCAGCTGGCGTAAAAATTAGTTTTATATGAAAAAATACTGTTTTTTAATTTTCCTTTTGATTGCTGGAATTTTTAGTGTTCAGGCTCAAAAAATTCAATCACCTTCTGAATATTTGGGTTATGCACTAGGCAATCAGTTTACTCCGCATCATCGTGTGGTTGATTATTATAAATACCTGGCTTCAGTTTCTAAGAATATTCAGTTACAGGAATATGGAAAAACCAATGAAGGTCGTCCTTTGCTTCTTGCATTTGTAGGCTCTGATACTAATATCAGCAGGCTCGATCAGATTAGAAAGTATAATCTGAATCTTGCTGGGATAAACGAACAAAGTTCAGTTTCTGCTTCAAAAGATGTATCATCAGAGCAGCCTGTTGTGGTTTGGCTTAGTTACAATGTGCACGGAAATGAGTCGGTATCCACTGAAGCCTCACTCCAAACAATCTATGAGCTAATAAATCCAGCAAATCAGCAAACAAAAGCATGGTTGAAAAACACCCTTGTTGTAATTGATCCTTGTTTAAATCCGGATGGAAGAGAGCGGTATGTTAATTTTTATAATCCGATTAGAAATGTTGTTCCAGATGCATTGCCATTTACGCGCGAACACCTGGAGCCCTGGCCAGGAGGACGAGCAAACCATTATTATTTTGACCTTAACCGTGATTGGGCATGGCAATCTCAAATAGAAAGCCAGCAGCGCCTGGCAGTATTTAATAAATGGCTTCCTCAAGTTCATGTAGATTTTCATGAACAAGGGGTTGATGAGCCCTATTATTTTGCTCCAGCTGCTGAACCTTATCACCAGGACATTAGTAAATGGCAAAGAGAATTTCAAACCATTATTGGAAAGAACAATGCCCGTTATTTTGATGAAAAGGGCTGGATGTATTTTACTAAAGAGCGCTTTGATCTTTTATATCCATCTTATGGGGATACGTATCCAATCTATAATGGTTCTGTAGGTATGACCTTTGAACAAGGAGGTTCAGGAAGGGCCGGATTGGCAATTATCAACTCGGAAGGGGATACCCTTACATTAAAAAACCGAATCGACCATCATTTTACCACCGGACTTTCTGCGGTCGAGGCGTCTTCAAAAAATGCAGAAAGGGCTTTAAATGAGTTCAAAAATTATTTTTCTAGCAGTAAAACAAATCCTCCTGGCGAGTATAAATCTTATATTATTCGTGGAGATAATCCTGAAAAACTCAAAAGTTTGGCTACGCTTTTGCAACGTAATGGGATAGAATTTGGCTACGGTTCGGCAAAAGGAGCACAAGCTTTCAACTACTTTACTGGAAAGTCTGAGAATATTAAGGTTAACAAAACGGATATGGTTATCAGTGCTCATCAACCAAAATCTGTTCTTTTGAAAGTATTGTTTGAACCGAATACATTTGTTTCTGACTCTGCAACCTACGACATTACGGCATGGTCATTGCCCTACGCACACGGAATTCAGGCATTTGCCAGCAAGGAATCCTTAAGTCCTTTGATGAGTACTCTTGAAGTACAAGCTTCAGCTATTTCTAGCCTGTCAAATCCGGTAGCTTACGTTGCAAACTGGAATTCTGTGGCAGATGTTAAGTTTCTGGCCGAATTGTTAAGAAAAAATATAAAGGTTCGGTATTCTGAAATTCCTTTCGAAAGCGGGGGTAATAGATTCAACGCGGGCTCATTAATCATTGCGCGTAATGGAAATTCAAACCTTGATGGAGGTTTTGAGAAGGTTATAACGGATCTAGCCAGCAAATCAGGCATTGCATTACAGCCAATTTCTTCAGCGTTTGTAGACAAGGGTGCAGATCTTGGCTCAGACAAGGTTCGCTATATTAAAAAACCAAGGGTTGTTGTTGTAAGCGGCGAAGCGGCTTCTTCATTAGCTTTTGGAGAGATCTGGCATTTTTTTGAGCAACAGATTAACTATCCGCTTAGTGTAGTTCGGTATCAGGATCTTAACCGCATCGATTGGTCAAGCATTGACGTACTTATTTTACCTAATGGGAAATATACTGATTTAGGAAACGAAAAAATCTTGCAATGGATACGTAGTGGTGGAAAGCTGATTGCCATGGATGCTGCTGTATCTCAACTGGTGGGGGTGAAAGGTTTTGACATTAAAAACAAGGAAGAAGCAAAGAAAGAAGATAAGGAAACTGATCCTTATAAAGTACTTAAATTGTATGAGAACCGAGAAAGAGAACGTGTTCAAACCAATATTCCAGGTGCTATATATAAAGTAGATCTGGATAATACTCATCCTCTTGCTTTTGGTTTTCCTGATTTCTACTATACCCTAAAGCTTGATGATAATGTTTATCAATACATGAGCGATGGCTGGAATGTTGGAGTTATTAAAAAAGATAATTATGTTACCGGATTTGTAGGTTCGAAAGTCAAGAAAAAATTAAGCGATGGTTTAATTTTTGGTGTTCAAGAAATTGGGAATGGCTCAGTAGTATATTTAGCTGATGATCCGCTATTTCGCAGTTTTTGGGAGAATGGTAAACTTTTATTCAGTAATGCTGTATTTATGGTTGGGCATTAATTTTTTAGAAGACCTGGATTCGGATTCAACTATTCTGAATTGAAATGTTTAAATTGATGAGAGGCACCAAATTTAATTATCTTGGCAGCCTCAACTTTGGTTTTATCCTTTGAATTTAAACCAATTAACTGTTGGTCTATTCGTTTAATTATCTTTATAATTAGCATCTCTTAAACGAATAGCACTTTAATATTAATCAAGCTTTTTCAAAAAAAGAGGGCTATTGCCATTAATAGCATTAAATATTATTTTAATAGTGGCACTATTAAAATAAATCATTGAATATCAGATAGTTATATATGTCATATAAAAAAAACTTTAAATTAACTTTGTGTTAACAATAAACTTACCCAAATTTGACAATTATTATAACCAATAATTAACGATTCCTCATTTAAACAATTCAAATTAATTTAGTATGAAAAAACTTCTACAAAGTTTGTTCCTGCTGTTATTTATAGCTTTTCAAGCTATAGCTCAGGAACGCACTGTTACAGGAACAGTGACCGACAAACAGGACGGTCTACCATTGCCTGGAGTCAGCGTTAAAGTAAAAGGTACTAACGTTGGGACCTCAACAAGTGGAGACGGTAAATTCAGTCTTCGTGTACCAAGTGGTAGTACCACATTAACATTAACTTATATTGGCTATACCACTCGGGAAGCTTCAATAGGTTCTGGTAGCACAGTAAACGTTCAATTAACTACTGATGCAAAACAGTTATCAGAAGTAATTGTTACTGGTGTAGCCGGTGCAACTACCAAAGAAAAACTGACAGTTTCAGTTACAAAGGTTAGCGAAGAAAGACTAAACGCTGTAACAGGAACTTCATTAGCAGGCGCCTTGTCTGGAAAAGTTGCTGGTATCAGAACAAGTTCTTCAAGTGGTAGCCCTGGCGCTGGAGTTGATATTCAGTTAAGAGCAGATAATAACTTGAACAACGTAGGTTCAGGACCGCTGATTTTGATTGATGGTGTAATCTACACTGGATCTCTTGGAGATGTGAATGCAGATGACGTTTCATCAATGGAAGTTGTTAAAGGTGCAGCTGCATCAGCACTTTATGGATCAAGAGCTGGTAATGGTGTAATTGCAATAACTACCAAAAGAGGTAATAGTATTGGATTAAACACTGTTAAAGTAAATGTACGTAATGAAGCAGGTGTGCAGGAAATTGCAAATACCTTAGATCTTGCTACTCACCATCCCTTTGCTCTTGCTGCAGATTATCAGCAGTATGTAGGTACTTTTACTAAGTATCAGGGTGTAACTTATCCAGCAGGATATCGTGATGCCGGACATAGCCCGTTAATTGCAGGTAACAGAGTTCCAAAGGCTGACCACTATATGGATAATCCTTATGGTGTAACACGTAATCAGCAGAACGACTTTTTCAATCAAGGTGTTAACTATGCCAATTTCGTCTCTATGACTTCAAGGACTGAGAAAACTGGTGTATATGCTTCATTTGAGAATAACTCTCAGGACGGTATTATCAAAATGACTGATGGTTATACCAGACAAAACTTCCGTTTTAACGTAGATCAGCAGCTTGCTCCATGGTTAAAATTCAGCACTTCAAATTTAATAGTTAATACGAATACTGAATATCCTGGATCAGGTGGTGGTATTTTCTTTAACATTGCATTAGCAGAGCCTGATGTTAATCTTAATGGTTTCAACCCAGACGGACAGCCATACTATTTGCGTATGAACCATTGGAGTGGTGAAACAACTAACCCGCTTTATACGCTTTACAAAACTCAAAGAAAGGATAAGAAATTTAATTGGGTTGGTAATTTTGCATTAAATGCAAAAATAAATTCATGGGCAAATTTTGATGTAAGTCACTCTTTGGAAAGAAGTAATTACCGTTATCGTAACTACAATCCAAAAGATTACTGGACTCCAACAGGTGGTACAGCAGCAACCAATGGTATGTCATATACTAATGGAAACTTACAGGATTATTCTGAAGAAGGAAATAGCCAAAACACTCAAGCCACTTTAAACATGGTTAAAGATTTTGGAGATCTTACTTTAAGAGGTAAACTTTCCTATTTATATGAAAACCGCAGATATGAAAACTATCAAGTTTTATCTTCTCAGTTTGGTGTTGCCGGTATACCTACTTATGATAACTTCGCAGTTATCAATGATGCGGGTTCATATAATGAAACTGAAAGAGCGCAAAACTATTTTGCGATCTTAGGAATTGATTATAAAGACAAGTTTTTATTAGATGGTATGTACCGTTATGACGGTTCATCACTTTTCGGTTCTGATCAAAGATGGAATCCATACTACAGGATTTCAGGTGCTTACCGTATTTCTGAGGATATTAAGATACCGGGAATTGATGAGTTAAAAGTTAGAGCTGCTTACGGAACTGCTGGTATTCGCCCGGGTTTTGATTGGCAATATGAAACATTTACCTTAAATAATGGTTCAGCAGCAGCTGTTCAAAAAGGTAACAGAAACTTAAAGCCATCTAAAACTTCTGAAACTGAAGTTGGTTTGAATGTTGATTTCTTAAAGAAATTCTCATTTGAAGCTGTTTATGCTAAGTCAGTTACTGATGATCAATTCTTAAATGTTCCTCTTTTAGGATTCCTTAACAATGGATTCACAAGCCAGTTTCAAAATGCTGGATCAGTAGAAAGTAAGACTATAGAATTCAGTCTTTCTGCTAACTGGATCAAGAAAAAAGATTTTTCATGGAGTTCAAATCTAGTTTATTCTAGAATCAGACAAAAAATCACTGACCTTCCTATTGCACCATATGTGTTTGGTAGTACTGATGGTGGTGGCCAGCAAATGTTCTTTATTAAAGCTAATGAAACATACGGAGCAATGTATGGTCATTCATGGGTTCAAAGCCTTGATCAAATGAGTAAGCAACTTCCAGCAGGAAAAACCATTGCTGATTATGTTTTAAACTCAAAAGGATATGTAATTGCTGCAGGAACTGAAGGCAAGACTACTGAGAAAGCAATCAAGCGTTTAGATGAAAAAGGTGCGATCTTGTTTGATAAAATAGGAGATGGTAATGCTGACTTCAACATGGGCTTAGCAAACACGTTCAATTATAAGCGTGCAACTCTTTATTTCTTACTTGATCTTAAGAAAGGTGGAAATATTTACAATGCGAAAGGACAATGGTTAACCAGAGATTTAAGAAATCCTGAAATGGATCAGAGCGCAGTAGCGCAGGCTGATAAGAAGGCTTACGATTATTATCTTAACTTTTACGATGTAAATACTCCCAATGCTTATTGGGTTGAAGATGCAACCTATCTTAAACTTAGAGAGGTGGCTTTAGGCTATACTTTCCCACTAAAAAGTTTAGATGTGTTTGGTGGTGTTGTTAAAAGTATAACTGCAAAAGTTGTAGGTCGTAACCTGATAAGCTTTGATAATTACAGTGGATATGATGCAGAAGTTGGAAGTATTAGACAACCGTATGACGGAACTTCTAAATATCCTAACTTCAGAAATTATGCCTTCTCACTTTCGATGGATTTTTAACTCTTAAGATTAAAAAAGACAATTATGAAAAAAATAAAATTTATATACGCAATTGCTCTCGCTCTGTTTTTGGTGCAAGGGTGTAAAAAAGACCTTCTTAAGGTAGAAAACGAAAATCAACCAGATTTTGATAAAGTTTTCTCTAATGGAGCAGCTCTTGAGAATCTTGCCAGTGGTCTTTATGTTACCATTTATAATGGTGAACATGCTAGTGGTAGTGTTCAGCCGATGTTGGCTGTTGCTGCTGACAATGTATCTTGTTCATGGGGTAACTTTGGAATGAGAGATATGTCATGGGAGCCACGTAACAATGCTTGGAATAATGCTCCAACGTATAGTTATAATGGAAATACGCTTGGTCTTTGGAACAATATGTATTCTGCTATTAACACTGCTTCTGATGTTATAAAAGCTATGGGAACAGGTGTTAATGTGGGTGCAAATGGTGCAGACAATGCAAGAACCAAGGCTTTCTGTAGGTTTGCTCAGGGTGTAGGTTATGGTAACCTTGCTCTTGTTTTTGACAAAGCCTTCATCGTTGATGAAAAAACTGTGATTGCTGAAGCTACTTTAGCATCAGCATCTGCTTCCAGTAAAGTGGCAGAATCTGCATTGATCTATCTTGATGAAGCGGCAGCTTTAGCTACTGCAAATACATTCACTATTCCAAAGGCATGGATGGGAGCTGATAAGGATTATTCAAACGTTGAGTTTAAGAAACTTATCAATACGTATGCAGCTAGAATTTTGGCTTATTCTCCACGTAATAAAACTCAATTGGCTGCTGTTAACTGGGCAAAAGTAAAAACTTATGCTGATGCTGGACTTACTTCTGATTTTATAGTAATGAACGATGGGGCAAAATGGTATGATGAAGCAGGTGATTACCTGGTTTATCAGGGTTGGGGTGTTGCTGATAATTATGTTGTAAACATGATGGATCCAACAATGCCTAATCATTGGGATGATCTTTCAACATTCCCATATCCAAAAGAATCAACTGCTCCGATAGATCAGCGCTTAGTAACTGATTATGAGTATGTTGCATCTCAATGGTTCCAGGCAGCAAGAGGTTACTATCATTATTCTCCATACAGAAACAAGAGATATGATGAAATGTATGTTACTGCTATTGGTCCAAAACCACAGATCATGAAGGCAGAAAATGATATGCTTAGGGCTGAAGCCAGAGCGTATACTGCTGACTTGGCTGGTGCAGCAACTATTATCAATGCAAGTACACGTAAAACTCGTGGTAAAATGGCTGATGTAGCGGCAGTTTCTGCTGATGTTATTCAGGCAATTCATCATGAGCGTAATGTTGAGATGTATACTACTGGTATGGGACTTCAATTTTTTGAAATGAGAAAAAGAGATCTTTTACAAAAAGGTACTCCTTTGCATTTACCTATTCCAGCAAAAACCCAGCAAACTATGGGCTTAGTTGTTCCTTTTTACACTTTTGGAACCGTTGCTTTAGCTGATGGAATTAATACTTCAAACGCAGGTTGGAGATAATCTACCTCGTTAACTTATAAACAGAAAAAGCGGACCATGTCCGCTTTTTCTGTTTATACTAATTTTAAATTCTGTTTATACTATTTTTTATCGACACTAAATGTACCTGGTCCAACAAAGGCAAGACCTAAAAAAACAACTCCCATTTCTATGGCTTGAGAAGCACTCATAAAACCCTCGTTGCTATTCAGATGCATGCTTGTTGCAATGGTCATAGTGAATGCCAATAACAAACAAACGGGCCTGAACGCAAGCCCTAGAAGAATCAGAAACCCTCCAAATGTCTCTGTAATAGCTGCAAATAGTCCCCAAACAAGCGGCAAGAAATCTATTCCTACATATTTCATTGCTCCACCAATTGCTTCCCATTTTTCAGGTCCTCCCAAAAGTTTTGGATATCCATGCAGCATAAATAGTATGCCTAGTCCAATTCTGGTCATTAATAATCCGGTATTCCGGTATTTTCCAAGTGATACTAATAAAGCCATAATTAATTGTTTGTATGATTCATTTTAAATTTTAATAGTGAGATTCTGAATAAGTTAAGCTGACATTTTGCTCATCAACAAGCATATTAACCTTACGTCCAAAGATGAGAGCCTGGTTATCATTGATATGTCCGGCAGGGAAATTAAAACATACAGGATAATCAAATTCTTTAACATGCTCCATGATGATCTGTTCTGCAGTTTGCCCGAAAGGAATATCATTATCTTTCATTTCTGTAAACGAACCCACAATCAATCCTTTGAGATTAGTCAGCTTACCGGATCTTTTTAAGTTCCACATCATTCTGTCTAATGAATAGAGGTATTCTCCAACATCTTCCAGAAAGAGGATCTTCCCTGAATAGTCTTGTTCGGAAACTGAACCAGCCATCATCACTAGGAGTGTTAAGTTGCCGCCTATTAATACAGCATTGGCTTCACCTGATTTGTTCTTGATTGCGCTTGTGTATTTATAATCAAGGGCTTCATTAAACAAGGCTTTTCTTAATGTTTCTAATGAAACAATTGACCCATCCGGTATAGTCAGGGGCATTTGCCCGTGTATACTTTCTGTTTTGTACACCGCCTGTATATGGCTATGTAGTACGGTGATATCGCTAAAGCCAATGATCCATTTTGGGTGCTTTTTGAAATTTGAAAAATCTATACGATCAATGATCCGTATGGTTCCATACCCACCGCGTGCCGCAAAAATGGCCTTAATGTTAGGATCGTCCAGAAATCGCTGCATATCCAATGCCCTGAGCTCATCAGTACCCGCAAACTGATGCCAGGATGCCTTTACGGTTTCACCCAAAACAACATTTAATCCCCATGATTCCAGAAGTTTAACTGCATCTAAAATATCACGGGGTAGTTTTTTGGCCGGACAGGTAATGGCTACGGTATCACCAATGGCTAAATATGGAGGCCTATGATACGTACTATTCTGGTTATTTGTCAAGGTATTGATTTTAATAATTGGGTTATAAACCAGTAAATGGTAGGATAATTCGTGATTATTCCTATAATTTATAAAGTATAAATTTACAAATTGCTTTAAAACAAATAGTCTCTTTAAGCTATTAGCAAATTAGCACATTAGCCGTTATCTTTGCAAAAGAAAAAATTATTTAATAGTAAAATTTTGGGAAACGATAAATTCAAAAGATATACAGTTACTGCAGCACTCCCTTACACCAATGGTCCGGTACATATTGGACATTTAGCAGGTGTTTATATTCCTGCAGATATCTATGTCAGATTTCTCAGATCAAGGGGCAAGGATGTTATTTTTGTAAGTGGCTCTGATGAGCATGGAGTTCCCATTACACTTAAGGCCAGGAATGAAGGAGTAAGCCCGCAAGAGGTTGTAGATAAGTACCATAAGATTATTGGCGATTCGTTCAAAGATTTTGGGATTGCCTTTAATATTTACCATAGAACATCGTCACAAACCCATCATGATACAGCTTCTGGGTTTTTTAAAACCTTGTATGATAAAGGTGTTTTCAATGAAGAAGAAACAGAGCAATATTTTGATGAACATGCCGGGCAATTTTTAGCTGACCGGTATATTATTGGAACCTGCCCTAAATGCGGAAATGAAGAAGCTTATGGCGATCAGTGCGAAAAATGCGGATCTTCTTTAAGTCCAACAGAACTGATCAATCCGCGTTCTACGCTTTCAGGTGCAAAGCCTATACTGAAGAAAACAAAAAACTGGTTCCTTCCCCTAGATACCCTGCAGCCTCAAATAGAGGCCTACATTGATTTGCATACTGATTGGAAGCCAAATGTGTACGGTCAATGTAAATCATGGCTTAGCGGCGGTTTAAATCCGCGTGCTATGACACGTGACCTTGACTGGGGAGTTAATGTTCCGGTTGAAGGTGCCGATGGAAAAGTACTGTACGTTTGGTTTGATGCGCCCATTGGGTATATATCCGGCACTAAAGATCTTTGCAATCCAGAATTAAGTGCTGAAAAGAAAGCAGATTATTATTTGAATGAAAGCCTTAAACCAAAAGATAATTGGGAAAAATACTGGTATGCAGAAGATACTAAATTGGTTCATTTTATAGGTAAGGATAATATTGTATTCCATTGTATCATATTTCCAGCCATGTTAATGGCCCATGGATCTTTTCACCTGGCAGATAATGTACCGGCAAATGAATTTTTGAACCTGGAAGGCGATAAGATCTCAACTTCAAGAAATTGGGCAGTTTGGTTGCATGAATATCTTCAGGATTTTCCAGGTAAGCAGGATGTATTGCGCTATGTTTTAACTGCTACGGCGCCAGAAACAAAGGATAATGACTTTACCTGGAAAGATTTTCAGGCAAGAAATAATAATGAGCTGGTTGCCATTTTTGGCAATTTTGTGAATCGGGTTTTGGTATTATCGCATAAGTATTTTGACGGACAAGTGGTGATGGGCTCTGATTTTTCGGAATCTGATCTTAAAGTGATGGAGGAGTTGAAAGATTTTCCTTCAAAAATAGCAGCCTCTATTGAACACTATCGTTTTAGAGAGGCGCTGTCTGAATTTATGAATCTTGCCAGATTGGGCAATAAATATCTTGCCGATGCTGAACCATGGAAGCTGATTAAAACAGATGAAGAGCGGGTTAAAACTATTTTAAATATTGGATTGCAAATAGCTTCTAATCTTGCTATTCTTGCTCAGCCTTTTTTGCCCTTTAGCTCTGAAAAATTATTCAATATGCTCAATTTAGAGGCTCAAGATTGGGATAAAGCTGGAACCTTGAATTTACTTCCACTTGGGCACCAACTTAATGAAGCGGCTTTGTTATTTGAGAAAATTGAAGATTCTGAAATTGACGCCCAAATTCAAAAATTAATGGATAGTAAGATCATGAATGAACAGGCTGCAATGAAGGCTGAAGAGGCAAAGCCCAATGTTAGCTTTGAGCAGTTTTCGGCAATGGATATTCGAATTGGGACTATCTTGGAGGCTGAAAAAGTTGCAAAAACTAAGAAATTGTTGAAACTAAAAATTGATACTGGACTGGATCAGCGGACCATTGTTTCGGGCATTGCAGAATATTATGAACCTGAGCAGATTATAGGTAAGCAGGTTTCTGTCTTAATAAACCTCGAGCCAAGAGAGATCAAAGGAATTTTATCGCAGGGGATGATACTGATGTCTGAAAGTTCGGATGGAAATCTTAGTTTTGTGGCTCCTTCGGCTCTATTTCCTAATGGAAGTACGGTGAGGTAGGTAGTGGTTGGCGGTTATCACCCGATAGCTATCGGGTTGTCAGTTATCAGTTTTGGGCGGAGATAAAATAGAAGAATAAATAATTGGTCCCGTAGTTCAACGGATAGAATAGGTGTTTCCTAAACACTAGATCCAAGTTCGATTCTTGGCGAGACCACTTTATTCTTAAAACCCTTGTATAACAAGGGTTTTTCTATTTCCCCTATTTCATACTCGGTTGGATATTTGACAAGTGTGTAGCAGATTTGAAATTTTGAAATCGTTGGTAATCCTACATACTTGGAACGGATGTTTCCTAAAGGATTATTCAAATTAAGGAAATCAGTTTT
>CANKAT010000011.1 GCA_947479815.1 Sphingobacteriaceae bacterium | reverse complement strand
CGCAGAAATGTTTAATTCGACAAAGTCAATCAACGAATGAATCACCTTAATATGAATCTCCTGTGCCCTGTCTGCATATTCTGATTGGGGAGCACGAATTTCCACGTCACAAAGACCGGCCATACTACCGCCATTTTTACCGGTCAGGCCAATCACTTTCATTTCCTTAATTCTTGCGGCCTCAATAGCTTTTAAAACATTTTCAGAATTACCGCTGGTACTAATCGCAAAAAGTACATCACCCTTTTGTCCAATAGCTTCAACCATTCTTGAAAAAACAAAGGCATAGCCATAATCATTTGCTACACAACTCAAATGAGAAGGATCAGAAATTGCAATAGCTGGATATGCGGGTCGGTCGTTTCTATATTTGCCCGATAGTTCTTCTGCGAAATGCATGGCATCACACATCGAACCCCCATTACCACACGATATAACCTTGCCACCCGATTGAATAGCCTCTACTAAGATCTTTCCTGCAGATTCAATAGCGCTGAAATTATTAGGCTCAGAAATAAATGCATCCAGTACTTCTCTGGCTTCAGTAAAATGTTTTTTAATTCTATCCATTAGGGATTCAAAAATTTATAAACAGCTCCTTTTGTTCCTTTTGAGCCCACTTCCTGATTGGTCAGGACATACAGCTCAGCAAAATTATCCTCGGCAAATCCTAAGATTTTTAAGTCGCCCGATGGTTTGCCTGTTAATTCAATATTTCCACGGATCCATGTTTGACCCTTTTGCTCAAGAAAAAACAGTGGGCCAGTCCAGTCTCCAAATATATATTTTCCTGATAGTACTTTTATTGCCGAACCATTATAAACATATCCACCGGTAATACTAATACCCAATTCATGCTTATATTCATTAATGGGCAATTTTAGTCCATCAGTTTTACAATTTGCTTCCGGATCAAAACAATGTGTGGCTTCCATGATCCTCCATCCGTAATTCCCACCTTTTTCAATGATATTAACCTCTTCAAACTTATTTTGACCAACATCAGCTGCAAAAAGCTGCCCGGTTTTACGGTCAAAAGAAAATCGCCAGGGATTTCGCAAACCATAGGCCCAAATCTCTGATTTAGCCTGCTTTCCAACAAAAGGATTATCCTGAGGAATGTTATACGAACGTTCTGTATTTACATCAATTCTTAGAATTTTTCCAAGCAAGGTGTTCATATTTTGACCGTTACCTGAAGCTCCATGTTTATCACCCGCACCGCCACCATCTCCCAATCCGATGTATAAATAACCATCCGGACCAAATTTAAGATCCCCACCATTATGATTGCTTTCTGGCTGCTGAACGGTCAGTAAAACTCTTTCGGATGCGGAATCTGCCCTCAGGGGATCAGAAGATGCGATAAATTCGGAAACTACAGATTGGTGATCACTTCCTGATTCAGTGGCAGGAGCACTATAATAAACATAGAATTTTTTATTGTGGGAATAATCAGGATGAAGAGCAATGCCCAATAAACCTCGTTCATCATAAGCACCGCTCAATTTGACAAGCTTATTTTGCAGATCAAGAAATGCTACTTCGAGTAGATCCTTGCCTTTCAGAACCCTGATCTGTCCGGTTTGTTCAGCAATGAGCATGGTTCCATCTGCAGTAAATGCAGCTGAAACAGGAGAATGAAGGCCTTCGGCAATTTTCTGAATCTTAAGTGAAAGTGCCGGCTCGTTTGTCTTTTGGGGCGATGGGGCTGAGCATCCTATGCCTAATACAAACGAGGTGTAAATCAGGAAACTCCACTTATTAATGCGCCTCATATAAATTTATAGTATGGATTAATTACGTTTAAACCTGATGTTTAATTATAATACCACCTTGCTCAAAATTCAAAAATTAGAACTCTCTTAATTTAGAGCGATAAAATATCAACGATCTTCAATAGCTCAGAATTCACATCAGTGTTATGTTTAATGGCACTACTAAAGGGGGTAAAATGTATTTTCTGATTCACTATACCAATCATTTCGCAGGTTCTACCTTCCATCAGAGCTTCAACAGCTGCTACACCTAACCTGCTGGCCAATACCCTGTCCATACAGGATGGGGCTCCACCTCTTTGGATATGTCCTAAAATAGAAACCCTGGTATCAATACCCGGGAATTTATCTTTTACGATTTTTGCGATTTCAAAGGCACCGCCGACATCATCCCCTTCAGCAACAATGATAATCTTTGACGACTTATCCTTCCTACTTATTTCCAAACGATGGATCAAAGCATTAATATCTGTTTTGGTTTCAGGAATCAAAATTGCCTCTGCCCCAGAACCAATTCCACTTCTCAAGGCTATCAAACCGGAGTCGCGGCCCATAACTTCAACAATAAACAATCTATCATGCGACTCGGCCGTATCACGTATCTTATCTACAGCATCAATAACGGTATTAATGGCAGTATCATAACCTATTGTAAAGTCGGTACCCATCAAATCATTGTCAATGGTTCCGGGAAGTCCGATAACAGGAATATTAAATTCTTCATGAAAAATATTGGCTCCTGTAAATGTACCATCCCCGCCAATAGCCACAATAGCATCAATTCCATTATTCACTAACTGTTCATGAGCCTTAGCTCTACCTTCTTTTGTTCGGAATTCTTCGCTTCTGGCGGTTTTCAATAAGGTTCCACCACGCTGAATGATGTTTGCAACTGATTTTCTATCCATCTGCTTAAATTCACCGCTGATCATTCCGTCATAGCCACGTAAAATGCCTGTAACATTCAAATCATAGTACAATGCGGTTCTTACAACCGCACGTATTGCTGCATTCATGCCAGGCGAATCGCCTCCAGAGGTAAAAACACCAATATTTTTAATATTTGCTTTATTCATTTTATTATTTCTTTTCAAAAGCGATCTTACCACTTTCTAAAAATTTCATGTAATTATTTACATCCAAATTAAATGACTGTGGCGGAACTAATACGCTTCCATCATGATCGGCTATCACGTAATAAGGTTGTGAATTAGTGCCAAATTTAGAAGCCTGAAAATCACTCCATTTTTGCCCTAAAGAACTTATTTTTTTTCCACTAAACGCTGAATTGTATTTCTCTTCCTGACTTAATTCTGTTTTATCATCCACATACAAAGATATCAAAACATAATCTTCGCGAAGACGACGCAATACTTCCTTATCAGGCCATACACTAGCCTCCATTTTACGACAATTAGTACAGCTCCATCCTGTAAAATCAAGCAATATGGGTTTATTTACGCTTTTTGCATAAGCAAGACCCTGCTCATAATCATAAAATGCATCCAAGCCATGTGGTGCATGGAACAAGCCTGCATACTTTTTTCCAGATGTCTGAGTTTTAGTTACCGCAGATCCAGCATTTGAGTAAAGATCAAATTCTTGAGTTGTTTGTGGGGGTAGCCAGGCACTAATACCTTTCAATGGCGCTCCCCATAAACCCGGTACCATATAAATGGTGAACCCCAAAATAAACATAGCGAAGAATAACCTTGGTAATGAAAGAAAATTGATCTCAGAATCATGTGATAAACGAAGTTTACCCAGCAAATAAAGTGACCACATTCCAAAAACCACAATCCAGATAATCAAAAATATATCTCTATTAAAAATGCCCCAATGGTAAGCAAGGTCAACATTTGATAAGAACTTAAAGGCAAGTGCAATTTCCAGGAAGCCGAGTGATACCTTTACGGTGTTTAGCCATCCGCCCGATTTTGGCATCTCTTTCAACCAAGATGGAAATATTGCAAAAAGGGTAAAAGGAATTGCCAATGCTGATGAAAATCCAAGCATTCCAATTGCTGGGCCTAAATATGAACCTTTGGATACCGCATCAACCAACAAAGTACCAATGATTGGGCCTGTACATGAAAATGAAACTAGCGCAAGTGTAAAAGCCATAAAAAATAAACCCATGAAGCCGCTTTGATTCGACTTTTCATCCATTTTATTGACTAAAGATGAAGGAAGGGTGATCTCAAATGCACCAAGAAAAGAAATTCCAAAAATGATCAGAGCTACAAAGAACAAAAGATTGAAAGTGGCACTGCTGGCAGCTTCATTCAAGGCCGAAGCGCCAAAGATCAGGGTTATTAATAATCCTAAGGCAACATAAATAATAATAATTGACACACCATAAATAATGGCACTTCTGATTCCCTTTGCTCTTGAACCCGACTGCTTGGTAAAAAATGAAACCGTCATTGGAATCATTGGGTAGATACAAGGCATAAAAAATGCGGCAAGACCTCCAATAAAACCAGCAATAAAAATAGCCCATAGAGAGCCCTCAGCCTTTGAAGCCGTTTTATTAGAAACTAAAACTGAACTAACCGGATTGGAACTAGAATCTGCCACTTGCCCGGTTACGATAGCACTGTCAGGAGAAACACTTTTAGAAGCTATTACAACATCAGAACCCGCAGCTAGCGGAACCTCAAATTCAACTTCGGCAGGAGGCAGGCAACGCTGATCGTCACAAACCATAAATTCAAGTACCCCTGTAATAGCTGATACAGGTTTGTTTAAGAAAATACGTTGTTTAAACACCGCCTGATTTTTATGCCAGGCTATTTCCATATTGAAATTCTTATCAAAAGCAGTTATTGGTTTTGGACTTTCAGTAACTTTCCCTATTAGCCTATATGCAGCAGAAGAATTGAACTTAAAGGAAGTTGGAATTGGCCCTCCCTCTTCAATAAACTGAGAATAAAGATGCCATCCCTTTTCAATTTTTGCTGTTATTAACAGATCAAACTCTTTATCATTTATTTTTTCTGATGAATAAGACCATTTAACTGGGTCGAATATCTTGGCATTAGGATCAGGAAACTGAGCCTGTGCAGCAAAACAAAAAAACAGTAATACTATTCCCAAAAGTTTCTTCATGTCCTTAATTATTTATAAACTCAATTTCTTTAGTGTTAAAAATTCTTATCTCATGTTCTGTTTCCAGTATGAGCTGTCCAATGTCAGTTATTCCAATGATCTTTCCGTTTTGAACCCTTCCATCAAACTTGAATGAAGCCCATTGATCTTTTAGATACAACAGATTCAGATATTCATCATTGATCTTTTTATGGGATCCGCCTTTAAGCTGAAGATACCTGGCTTCAATAGCACTGCAAATTTCACCTAATAATCCCAATAAGTCGTAATCTTGATGTAATTCTTGTTTCAGTGAGGTAACATTTTTAAGATTTGTCGGGAAAAATTCTTGATTCACATTCAAACCTACCCCAATTATGGCATACTTAATTTTATTGCCTTGAACAATATTTTCAATCAGCATTCCACCTATTTTTTTACTGTGGATATACAAATCATTGGGCCATTTAATAAAAGCACTTGCAGGAATATATTTTGTCAAAACATCATTTAAGGCAATGCTGATTGCCTTATTAAGCTCAAATTGCCTATCTACGGCAAGAAAAGATGGATTCAAAAGGATACTGAAAGTCAAATTTTTACCCGCTTCGCTTTGCCATAAATTTTCGGCCTGGCCTCTTCCGGCAAATTGCTTCTCTGCCATTATTACAGTGCCATCCAATAATGGCGTAGATTTTGACACAGCATCCTTAAGAAAGGTATTTGTTGAGTCAACCTCTTTTAAAGTAATTAGATTCTGACCAATAAATAGTCCTGAAAAAGTATTATTTTGCAATAGAGATTTGCTTAATATAATTTATCAAAACTAAATTTTTTTAATGGTAAAAAATAAAAATGCTCAAGAATCAACGTCAATCTCTGAAATTGTTGTTCATGGGATACAGGAAAAAAAAGGAAATGAAATTGTTCGTCTTGATTTAAGAAATATTCACAGCTCGGTTGCCGATTACTTTGTAGTTTGCCATGCCGAATCTTCTACCCAACTAAAAGCTATTGCTCAAAGTGTTGAA
Source organism: Sphingobacteriaceae bacterium (assembly GCA_947479815.1). Classification (GTDB taxonomy): domain Bacteria; phylum Bacteroidota; class Bacteroidia; order Sphingobacteriales; family Sphingobacteriaceae; genus Daejeonella. The sequence goes on along the minus strand of CANKAT010000011.1, from coordinate 53,508 downwards.
GAGGAAGTTTTTAAAGCACTCAAACTTGAACCATGGAGAAAAGAAGGATATCAGCAATCTGATTGGATTATTCTTGATTATGTAGATGTTGTGGTTCATATTTTCAAAACCGACAAACGTGAGTACTATGGAATTGAAGATCTTTGGGGAGATGCAGAAATGCAATCCTATAAAAGTGCATAAACCTTTTGAGGTAAATGTTCGTTAAAATGAAAATACTTATTGCTATAAAATGAAAGAAAATAATTCGGATACGAAAAAGCCCATCAAGAAAATACCAGGAAAAAAAATCGTAGCTAAACCACCTAAGTTTAATATAATGTGGCTTTATGCTGTCATTATACTGGGTTTATTTGTTGTTCAGTACATATTCAGCTCGAATAATGCAAAAACAATCAGTTACCAGAAGTTCGAAACTGAAATGTTGAAAACTGGTGATGTTGAAAAACTGGTCTCTTATAAAAACGGCGATCTTTACAGTATCGATGTATACATCAAGAAAGATCGTTTAGATCAAAAAAAATACGAAGATGTAAAACCTAAGGGTAGTTTTAATGCAACATCTACAGGACCTCAGTATACGTTTACACAGGCAACCTATGAGAGTTTTGAAAGTAAAATCAATGAAGCAGAGAAAGCCCTTACGGCCAACCAACGTACACCAATAGTTTCTGAAACTAGAGAAAGTCCTTGGGCTGGATGGTTCATGTCATTTATTTTACCTGTGCTTTTGCTTGTTGGTTTCTGGGTATTTATAATGAAACGGATGGGTGGTGGTGCCGGCGGTGGAGGTGGTGGTCAGATATTCAACATCGGAAAATCTAAGGCTACATTATTCGATAAAGAATCTCAGGTAACCATTACATTCAATGATGTTGCCGGATTAGAAGAGGCAAAACAGGAAGTGATGGAGATCGTAGATTTTCTGAAAAATCCTAAAAAATATACCAATCTGGGGGGTAAGATACCTAAAGGTGCACTTCTAATTGGTGCGCCAGGAACCGGTAAAACTTTAATGGCAAAAGCGGTTGCAGGTGAAGCTCAGGTTCCATTTTTCTCGCTTTCAGGTTCAGACTTTGTTGAAATGTTTGTTGGAGTTGGAGCATCCCGCGTTCGGGATCTATTCAAACAAGCAAAAGAAAAAGCGCCCTGTATCATATTTATCGATGAAATAGATGCCATTGGACGTGCCCGCGGAAAGAATAATATTGTTGGTGGAAACGACGAAAGAGAAAATACATTGAACCAGTTACTGGTTGAGATGGATGGATTTGGAACCGACTCCGGAATTATCATTCTAGCAGCAACAAACAGACCAGACGTATTGGATACAGCTTTACTTCGTCCGGGACGATTTGACCGTCAGATATCCATTGACAAGCCTGATTTAGTTGGGCGTGAACAAATTTTTAAAGTTCACCTGAAACCATTAAAACTTGCTAAAGGTGTAGACGCCAAAAAATTATCGGCTCAAACTCCTGGTTTTGCAGGTGCCGAAATTGCGAACGTTTGTAATGAAGCAGCCCTAATCGCAGCACGTCGCAATAAAGAAGCTGTAGATATGCAAGATTTTCAGGATGCCGTGGATCGTGTGATCGGTGGATTAGAGAAAAAGAATAAAATCATATCTCCTGAAGAAAAACGAATTGTAGCTTATCACGAAGCAGGTCACGCTATTGCGGGCTGGTTCTTGGAACATGCCGACCCTTTGGTTAAAGTTTCAATCGTTCCTCGTGGTGTAGCAGCATTAGGATATGCGCAGTATCTGCCAAAAGAACAGTTCTTATATACTACAGAACAATTGATTGATGGTATGTGTATGACATTGGGTGGTCGGGTAGCCGAAGACCTTGTGTTCAATAAAATATCGACAGGTGCCCAAAATGACCTGGAACGTATCACAAAATTATCTTATGCCATGGTAACTATCTATGGAATGAACGATAAAGTAGGTAATGTTTCATTCAACGATACGCAAGGAGAATATCAGTTCAACAAGCCATACTCAGAAAAAACATCCGAAATGATTGATGTTGAAGTTCGTAATCAAATTGATCGGGCCTATCAACGTACCAAGCAATTACTTACTGAAAAACGTGATGGACTTGAAAAGCTTGCTGAAAAACTACTTGAAAAAGAGATTCTTTTCCAATCAGACCTGGAAGAAATTTTAGGAAAGCGTCCGTTCGACAATCGTACAACATATGATGAGTTTGTGAATGGAATTGAACCTAAAGCTGAAAAAGAACCAATAGAGCAAGAAGTAAAGGTAGATCATGCTGTTGATCTTCCAGAAAATAGTTCAACAAAAGATTAACATAAAATCATGATATGATCACGAAATCAAAACATACAAAAATGTTCTGGTTTCGTGATTTAATATATAGGTGTCCATGAAAGAAACAACTTCTAAAGAAAAGATGTTGAAGAAGATCCGAAAGGCACTTCTTGAAAAACGCGATAACCCTTATCCAAATTTAGAAGATACCCCGCTTTACGAAGAATATAACGACCATCTGGATGTTCTTTTTGCTGGACAATTAAGTGCAGTTTCAGGAAATTTTATGTTCTGCGAAGACGAAATTCAACTTATCGAAAACTTGCTCGACCTTGCTGAGAAAAATAATTGGCGAAGGATCTACGCATGGGAAACTGGATTACAGTCACTATTAAGCAAGTATGAATTCCCTTTTTACAGTACTGATACTGAGTTTTTAAATGCTGATGTGGGTATCACTTACTGTGAAGCTCTGGTTGCTCGAAATGGGAGTGTACTTGTTTCGAATGGAACAGCAGCTGGAAGAAGGTTAAGTATATATCCGCATATACATATCGTGATAGCTTACACTTCTCAATTGGTACTCGATCTGAAAGATGGATTTAAACTTTTGAAGGAAAAATATCCAGAAAGCATGCCTAGTATGGTTTCAAATATTACCGGACCGAGTCGTACTGCAGATATAGAGAAAACACTGGTTTTAGGCGCACACGGACCAAAGGAACTCTATGTTTTTCTACTAGAAAATTAAAAAGATATCAAGATATTCAATTCCTGAACGCTCAATAGATCAAATATTACTAATCATTTTTACCTCAAAATCGTAAGAGCCAGTATCATGAATACTTATTGATATGGTTTGGGCTATGAAACCCGGTGAAATGATATCCACAAGATATTTTCCTGAATTAAGATCGTTTAAACTAACCTTTCCGCAGTGTCCACATACAGCGGTTTTTCCAATACTATCAATACTAATTAATGCATGGCTAACCGGCCGTCCACTTGCAGAATCTACAACAGTTAGATTAAGAATACCGAATAGTTGAACTTCTAATCCAGCGAAAGCCTGATTAGCATCAAAAATAGCAGGATAAACTGGTACCTCATCCCAAAGAACCAAGTTATCAGAATCTAGAATTAAGTTTTTCATAAAAAAATTGAAAAATTAAATCTTTACGATTTTCTTCCAAATACAATAGATAAACAAAAGTACATAAATATTTATAAGGTGCTGAAGGTTTAATATGAAAGAACCTGTTGATATGCGTATTTTCTATCAATGATAAAAATCAATAGCGCCTATTTTAGGGATGAGATACTAAATTTGAAAAGAATATGTACCTTTAATACAATAAACCAATATAGTATTCCGTATAATTTCTTTTAATGAGCACTAGTATCAAGTCTATAATCGTAGGGACAGGTAGTTTTGTACCTGTAAATATCATTTCAAACACTGACTTTTTAGAACATCGTTTTTTCGAAAAAAATGGCGAAGCCATTTCACGTGAGAATTCTGAAGTGATACAAAAATTTCAAGACATCACCGAAATTGAGGAGCGCCGTTATGCAAATAAAGAGCATATGGCCTCTGATTTAGGGTATTTTGCGGCTTTAAACGCTATTGAAAGTTCTGCTATTGATCCTGAAACTTTAGATTATATCATTGTTGCACACAACTTTGGAGATATTGCACCGGGAAGTACTCGTGTAGATGTACTTCCAACTCTGGGATCAAGGATAAAGCATAAATTGGGAATAAAAAACCCGGATTGTGTAGCCTATGATCTTCCTTTCGGTTGTCCGGGATGGTTGCAGGGAATGATACAGGCTGATTATTATATCCGCTCAGGTGATGCTAAACGGGTACTTGTTATTGGGACAGAAACCTTATCTAGAGTTACAGACCCCCATGACAGAGACAGTATGATCTATGCCGACGGTTCTGGTGCAACCATCCTAGAAGGAAGAATAACAGAAAATGAAGGGATATTAGCACATAAAACACAAACTCATACCTCAGCAGAAGCCTACTATCTTTATTCAGGTGGATCCAGCAATCCCGATCTCATAACAGACGATCAATTCATAAAAATGGATGGCCGAAAAATATATGAATATGCCTTAAAAAATGTTCCTCTTGTTATTCAGCAAACACTTGACAAATCAGGTACTGATGTGCGGGATGTTAAAAAAGTACTGGTTCATCAGGCAAACGGAAAAATGGATGAGGCTATTCTTAAAAGGCTGTTCAAATTGAATGGAATTACAGATACACCAATGGATGTGATGCCTATGACTATTGCAAATTTTGGTAACAGCTCAGTAGCAACGGTTCCAACATTATTGGATTTAATTTTGAAAAACAAACTAGATGGGCACCAAATCAACAAGGGGGATACGGTTGTTTTTACTTCGGTTGGTGCGGGGATGAATATAAACTCTATGGTTTATCGCTTTTAACTAGCGCAGTTGTAGGTCCATATTTATATAATTCCCAAATAGATTTAGGTTTATTCTTATCATAGACCATAAAGCAAAAAAAAGCGATCAGGTTTTGATCGCTTAATACTATTCTAAAAGAAGCTTAAACAGCTGCTGGTACTACTTCTTCAGCATAACCTTCGTCAACAACAATTCTGCCGCAATGCTCACATACAATAATACGCTTACGCTGACGGATATCTAATTGTCTTTGTGGGGGTATCTGATTAAAACATCCTGAACATGAATCACGCTTAATGGTAACTACTGCAAGTCCGTTTTTTGCATTTTTTCGCAAACGGTGATAGGCGATCAAAAGACGTTCCTCAATATGTTTTTCAGCTACTTCAGCTTTTGCTTGGATACTTACTTCATCTTTCTCAGTTTCAGCAGTAATCGTATCTAATTCAGCTTTCTTTAACTCAAGATCTTTTTTACGCTCAGTAATAACAGCTAAGGCTTTTTCATAGATCTCAGTTTTGTTCTGAATATCGAATGAAAATTCTTTAATCTTTTTCTCAGAAACCTGGATTTCTAAACCCTGAATTTCAACCTCTTTAGAGATCGCATCGTATTCACGGTTATTCTTAACGTCCTTAAGTTGATCGTCATACTTCTTTGTAGCAGCAAGAGCATCTTTGATCATGTTCTTACGAGTTACGATCGAATCCTCAAGTTCATCAAGCTCTGCCTTTATTTTCTGTATCCGGGTCTCTAAACCTGCAACTTCATCTTCAAGGTCTGCTACCTCCATTGGAAGTTCACCTCTTGTTTGACGGATCTTATCGATCTGTGTGTGAAGGGTCTGAAGTTCGAATAATGCTTTTAATTTCTCTTCTACTGATTGTTCCATTAAATCAAATAATTTATGGGGTTTGTGTTCTGTGATGTTAAACGGAGGGCAAAGTTACAAAATTTTTCTGTAATTAATTCCAACAATAATTCCTGTGTAAACTGCTCACTTTCAAAATGTCCAACATCGGCAATAATTAATTTTCCTTCAGCGTCAAAAAACTCATGATATTTAAAATCTGCACTGATAAAAATGTCTGCCCCAGCATTGAGTGCATTTTGCAAGAGAAAACTCCCAGAACCACCGCAAACCGCTACTCTCCTGATTTTTTTTGATCTCAATTCGGTATGACGAATAACCTTGGCACCCAATTTTTCTTTAACAAATTTCAAAAATTCCAGCTCATCCCAATCTGATTCAAGATTGCCTATCATTCCTGATCCAACTTCTTGAAAACCATTAGTTAAGGGATAAATGTCATAGGCAACTTCTTCGTAAGGATGCACCGCATGCAGCGAAGCAATGATCACTCGCTCCATATTTACTGGATAGATCACCTCAATCCTTACTTCTGCTTCATGGTGTTGCTTACCAATTTCACCAACATGTGGATCAGAACCAATACCAGCCTTAAAAGTACCGGTACCCTCTGCATTAAAACTGCATTCCGAATAATTTCCAATCATTCCAGCACCAGCTTCAAAAAGTGCATTGCGCACATTGTCTGCAGCTGCAATGGGACAAAAAGTGACCAATTTTTTAAGTAAACCTTCTTTAACTTTCAAAATGCTAGCATTTCGGATATCCAGCTTTTCACATATTTTCTTGTTTACGCCTTGCAGAATATGATCCAAATTTGTGTGTATCGCATAAATGGCAATATCATGTTTAATTGCTTTCATCACCACCCGTTCCACATAGCTATTTCCATTAAACTTTTTAAGGCCCTTGAAAACAATGGGATGGTGAGAAATAATCAGATTGAAACCCAGCTGAATGGCTTCATCAATAACGGACTCTGTGCAATCTAATGAGATCAGTGCAGCCGATAGTTCCATATCCTGATTGCCCACAATAAGACCCGAATTATCATAGTCTTCCTGATAGGACAATGGTGCGATCTCTTCAAGAAAAGAGCTTAATTCTCTTAATTTCATATTCAAAGATACCCTATTTGTTTATCCAGCTCCAAATCCGGATGATCAGACTGATTAGAATGCTGAACAAGATCATTGTGGTAAAAGGAGAATAAAGTCTGAAGCCTGGCCGCTCAATCTTCAAATCTCCGGGCAAATTTCCTATCCAGCTCAATTTATCGTGAAAAAAATAGATCAGTAATCCAATAAAAAATAGTAGAAGTCCAGACAATATGAGGATCTTTCCAGTCCCGCTATTCATAAATTAAATTGAATTCAGGGGTGGATTGTCCATCATTTTGACTAGAAGTGCACACTCATTTGCGGCCTTACGGTTATGCTCAAAGGTCAGAGCTTTATGATTAATAGTATCAACTATTGTCCCAATAAAACATAAACCAGCTGTCAGTATATACAGAATGCCCATACCTATATTGCCAACAATAAAACGCTGTATTCCGGCAATACCCAAAAAGCCAAGTAATGTGAAAAGAAGAATTTCTTGAGGATCTTTGCGACGGGTAGAATAAAATGCCACAAAGTTCTGAGACTGCCGCTCATTCATTTCAGTTAAAATCTGCCTCAAATAAGCGTATTCATCTGGGCTCATGCCCTTTAAAATAACTAGCGGGTCTCTTTCCATATTAAAACTGTATTGGTTTATCTAAATTTATAATGAAATTATTTAATAATTGTATGATTCTGTAAATCAGGATAATTAATGCCGGAATTCCAAACCAATGCTGATTGAATGAACCTAGGGGATCTCCCTGAAGCATGTACCTCATTGACCGGCCCAATCCGCATCCAGGACACCAATCCAAACCCAAAATGTCAAGGGGACATAAAGAAGCGTGTGAAATACCAGAGGTCTTAGTAAATGCAAGGAACAATAAAGCTCCTGTCCAAACCAATAATTCTAAAGGTATTTTTTTTAGCATCTGATTCTCTTGAATTATTAAGAGTAACGAATTCATACTATGTTACTCTGATTTTTTGCTTTGGCCAAATTACGATTTAGCATGAATTTATTAGGCAGAAATACATTCAATTAAACCTCCACGAAAAATATTTGTCACCTAAATAGTATATTTGAATTGAAAATTAGGGCGTGAATATTCGGGATATTTTAATTCAGTATAAATCGGACCCCCGCATAGCCATCCTGGCAGAAAGCCTTAATAAAGGTAGAAAAACTCGGGTTCATTTAAAAGGTCTTATCGGGTCAAGTGATTCGGTCATTGCGATAGCTGCGTATTTTTTACTTCATAAGCACATGATCTTTGTGCTACCAGAACGTGAAGAGGCGGCCTATTTTTTAAGCGACCTTGAAAGTCTGCTTGAAAAAGAAGTTTTGTTTTTTCCCTCATCATTCAGAAAATCATTTGAATTTACCCAGGTCGACAGCAACCATGTTTTGCAGCGTGCCGAAGTTTTAAACGAACTGAATCATGCCAGTGAATTCGGAAAAATAATAGTTACCTATCCAGAGGCCTTAGCAGAAAAAGTCATTGACCGGCAGGCACTTGAAAAAAACACGCTCGAAATTTCTGTAGCAAACAAACTAAGTATTGAATTCATCAATGAATTTCTGATCGAATATGAATTTGAACGTGTTGATTTTGTTTATGAACCTGGACAGTTTTCAGTCAGGGGAGGCATTGTAGATATCTTTTCTTTTTCACATGACCTTCCATACCGGATCGAGTTTTTTGCTGATTATATTGAAAGTATACGAACCTTTGAAATTGAAAATCAGCTTTCGGTTGAACAGGTAAAAAGCATTACCGTTGTGCCCAATGTTCAGTCGAAATTTCTAACAGACCATAACATATCCCTTCTTGAATACATTGATCAGGATAGCATCATCTGGTTTAAAGATGTAGAATTCACACTTGACATTGTAAAAACGGGATTTAAAAAAGCGGTAGAATTCTGGAAGGCATTAGCTGCTGAAGATAAAAAGCAAAACCCGCAATGGATCGATCCAAAATTTAACTTCACAGATGAAAAAATGCTGGCTGACCAGCTTAAAGATTTTGATCTGATTGAGTTTGGTAAACAGTTTTTTTACGAAGCAGATGAAACCATTCACTTCGATACAAAACCCCAGCCCTCATTCAACAAAGATTTTAATCTGCTCATTCATAACTTCAAAGAAAATGAAAAATCGGGTGTCGAAAACCTGATCTTCACCGATTCAACAAAACAGATAGAGCGTTTATACAGCATATTTGAAGATTTAAAAGCTGGAATTCAATTCAAACCAATTCACTTGTCGTTAAGGGAAGGCTTTATTGACCATGGGCAAAAATTAGCCTGCTATACCGATCATCAGATCTTCGACAGATATTACAAATACAAATTAAAAAAGGGTTATATCCGTAGTCAGGCAATTACCCTAAAAGAACTTCGCGATTTAAAGCCCGGTGATTTTATTACGCATATAGACCATGGAATTGGTAAATATGCAGGACTTGAGAAGGTTGATGTGAATGGCAGATCGCAGGAAATGATACGGCTGATTTACGCTGATAATGATCTGCTTTATGTAAATATCAATTCTCTGAACCGCATCTCTAAGTATTCGGGAAAAGAAGGAACTGTACCAAAAATGAATAAGCTTGGAACAGATACCTGGGAGAAGCTGAAGAAAACCACGAAAAAAAAAGTTAAAGACATTGCCCGCGATCTAATCAAACTTTACGCGATCAGAAAATCACAGACTGGAACTGCATTTCTGCCTGATACTTATCTACAGACCGAACTAGAAGCATCTTTCATTTATGAAGATACCCCCGACCAAGTAAAAGCTACCGCAGATGTAAAAAAAGACATGGAATCAGCCCACCCAATGGACCGGCTAGTATGTGGTGATGTAGGATTTGGAAAAACCGAGATCGCTATTCGTGCAGCATTTAAAGCAGTAACAGACAGCAAACAAGTAGCCATTCTAGTTCCAACTACCATTCTGGCATTACAGCATTTTAAAACTTTCACCTCGCGGCTAAAAGATTTTCCTTGTACTATCGATTATATCAACCGGTTTAAATCAGCAAAACAGATCAGAGAAACCCTCGAAAAACTTGCACAAGGAAAGATTGATATTATCATAGGTACACACAGAATTGTGAGTAAAGATGTCAAATTTAAAGATCTGGGACTGCTGATCATTGATGAGGAACAAAAATTCGGGGTGGGAGTTAAAGAAAAACTGAAGCAGTTTAGAGCAAATGTAGATACCCTAACCTTAACGGCTACACCAATTCCACGCACACTTCATTTTTCATTGATGGGTGCAAGAGATTTGAGTATCATCAGTACTCCACCGCCAAACCGGCAACCTGTTGTTACCAAACTTCATGTTTTCAACGAAAAGCTGATCAAAGAAGCTGTAGAGTTTGAGATTGACCGTGGAGGGCAGATCTTTTTCATTCATAATAGGGTTCAAGACCTGATGCAGCTTGGCGGATTGATCAATACACTGGTTCCAAAGGCTAGAATTGGAATAGCTCATGGTCAACTTGAAGGAGATGCACTGGAAGATGTGATGCTAAAATTTGTTGGGGGTGAGTATGATGTATTAGTTGCGACGACAATTATTGAAGCGGGATTAGACATCGCCAATGCAAATACTATTCTGATCAATCATGCACACATGTTTGGCCTAAGTGATCTGCATCAAATGCGCGGCCGTGTAGGGCGTTCCAACAAAAAAGCGTTCTGCTATCTTTTAAGTCCGCCCTTGTCAACACTCACCAATGAGGCACGCAAACGACTGAGCGCCATAGAAGAGTTTTCGGATCTGGGCAGCGGATTTAATGTGGCTATGCGTGATTTGGATATTCGCGGAAGCGGAAATCTTTTGGGAGCAGAACAAAGTGGATTCATTGCTGAAATTGGTTTTGAGATGTATCATAAAATTCTTGATGAAGCCATTCAGGAGTTGAAAGACGATGAGTTCAAAAATCTGTTCAGTGATGAAAAACTAAGGCCATTCATATCATTCACCCATGTTGATACTGATCTGGAGGTAATGATACCCGATGAATATGTAACCAATATTGCCGAACGGTACAATTTATATACCGAGCTATCAAACATTGAAAACGAGATGGCTTTAGATGCTTTCAGACAGAAATTGGCAGATCGCTTCGGACCGGTTCCACAGCAGGTAATTGAGCTGATCAATACCTGGCGCCTACAGAATCTCGGTAAAATGATTGGATTTGAAAAGATCTCATTTAAGAACGGAGTATTAAGGGGGTATTTCCTCACCAATAAGCAATCAGCTTATTTTGAAACTGAACAGTTTGGCAAGGTACTTTCGTTTTTGCAGGCCCATCCCAGAATCAGCAATCTGAAAGAGGTCAAAAACACGCTACGCTTAGCAATTGAACATGTTCAAACGCTAGATACTGCAATTGAAATGCTTCAGGAAATTGCATTAGCACCCAATAGTAATTAATTTCAAATACCTAACTGAAAGGCTATAGGTAGCGTATAAGAAGTTCTTACTGGCTTTCCATTAACATAACCCGGTTTCCAGATCGGGCTTAATTTAAGTATGCGTATAGCTTCTTCATCGCAACCAGCACCAATACCCCTGACCACCTTGAAGTCAGTCAGGCTGCCGTTCTTTTCTACAATAAAACCAATGTAAACTTTCCCCTGAATTTTGTTGTCTCTTGCACGTACGGGATACTTGAGTTTAGAAGCCAAAAATTTAAGTAGTGCTTTTTGCCCACCCTGATATTCTGGAGATAGCTCCACATTTCCAAGATCATACAGCTTCCCTTCATATCTTAATCCTTCATTTACAGACTCAGATGATGGACCAGACTGAATTTTATCATCAGATAATTTTACATCAGAGCCAATTGTGGTTTCAACACTGCTAGAAGTATCAACTAAAGAGTTATGGGGAGTTTCTATAAGATTTTTTATTTCCAGCTCTCTTAATGAACTGATCTTCCCTTCCTGATTAATGGTCATTTCATATTGTATATCTGCAGTCACATCCTGATTGCGGGAAGGCTGAAAATAGCTAACTACGGTCCAGTAGGTGGCAATTAATTCATTTCCAGTTCGATCAAAATCAAGAGTAGAAACGATCCAGTTCAAATCAAAATTCTTTCTGTCTGCCATTCGCTTCCAATGAATGTCCTTAATTCTCTGATAGGTTAAATTATGATAATTATAATACGTACGGGTAATGGATGGAAAATAACTCGGTGGGTCAAAATATCCCTTTTTCTGATCCGTGTAAAAAACCTCGATAAACTTGATCAATGACTTTTTAACCTCTTCATCATCCATCGTAGAATTCTCATTCATAACATCTGAATTATTCTCTATTGTAACCAGCTTTGCTTCTTCTTTAGTAGAAAAAACACTTGCCGCATCATCTACAAAAAGAGTGAGATAGCCCAAGATTACAATAACAAGACCAAGTACGATACCCATATACATTAATGAGCGATCGGCTTTGGGCTGTTTCTCTGTACCCGGATTTTGACTATTGTAAAAATTCTGCTCCATAAATTTTAGGATTCTACTGGAGATTAAATAAAAAGAGTTCCAATTTTAGGGCCAGGATCAAAAAATAATTGTCATCAAATGTAAATATACAAATACAAGGGGGGCCGCTAACAAAAGTCCGTCAAACCGGTCGAGGAAGCCCCCATGCCCAGGAAGAAATGATCCTGAATCTTTTGTTGAGAGGCTGCGCTTTAGCATTGATTCGGATAAATCACCGAAAGTACCCGCAGAGGCAATAATGGCGCCTATCACCAACCAATGAATTTGCGGCAGTTCAGTAAAATAAATGCTTAAAATAAATGCGGTAAGCATGCTACAAATAAGCCCTCCGGCAAAACCTTCCCAACTCTTTTTAGGTGAATGCCTTTCAAAAAGACGATTTTTTCCTAAAGTAATCCCAAAAACGTAGGCCCCGGTATCACTTGACCAAAGCATAAGAATAAAACCAAGAGGATAATGGAACGAGTATTGGCCATCACTAAAAGCTAGGGCATAGAAAAAACAGAATGGGACAGTTGCATAAACAACTCCAAAGATTGTGTAAGCTATATTATGGAATGGAATGGTGTGGTTTCGGTACAGCTCAGTAATGATAACAAGAATGATAAATGGGACACAAAAAAGTAAATTGCTAATGGGTTTATCAAACAAAAAATGAAGCATAAATGGAATGATCACACTAAAAACCAACAAAAGTCCAGTAATTGTCTTGGGTTTTACAGCACCGGCCTTAACCAGTTTATAAAACTCTTGGGTGCACAGCGTGGTTAAAATTATAAAAAGTACAGTAAATGAATAAGCATTGATCAGAATCAAAGCCAATACAATAAATGCAAAAATAAAACCTGTTATAGCCCTTGTTTTCATTTATAATTCGTTCTCTGTGATTATTTCTAATGCTTTTTGAGCATTACCCTCATATATATACACCTCAGCCTCGCCAATTCGATAAGGAAAGCCCTGCTTATTGATAAGAATAGCATCAATTTCATGATCAATTAATACTTGTCGTACCAATTCTGATTTAAAAAAATCAGCAGATGTATATACCTTAACCCAACCTGCTTCCATCCGATAACTCTGTATTTATTTCTTTTAATTTTAAAGTATAGTTGTAAAAATACCAGAGTAATACTGCCAAAGCAACCATGCTTGCAATAAAAACAGGCTGGCTAGCTGGATCAGATTCATACATTAAATCTAAAGGCTTTCCCTGCTGCTGAAAAACATAGGCAGTAACTACTGCAACACCATTATTCATAAAATGAGCAAGGATTGGAAGCCATAGACTGCCACTCCAAACTAAAAGGTATCCAAACAAAGCACCTAGTAACATGCGAGGCATAAACCCATAAAACTGAAAGTGTATCGCGCTGAAGATGATCGCTGTTATCCAGATAGCAAGGTGGTAATTGCCAATCCAGCGGCCAAATATCTTCTGTAAACAGGCCCTGAATATCAGCTCTTCGCCTAAAGCTGGTATGATTGCAAGCATTAGCATATTGATTAATAACACAGGAACCGATTTCATGACAAGTAGCTGCTTAGTCATTTCAGCCATTTGAGCTTCCTTAAGTTTCATCCAGGCCTCAATTTCATTTAAGAATTTTGGTAAAACCATGTTCTTGTTCAACTCATTACTGAATTCTAGAAATGGACTAAAACTGAATATGATCAATAGCGTAAGAATAGCTAAAATGAAATTAAATTTTTTGAGATTTAAGTACGTTAACCAATCATTACTTTGAATTTTTGCAAAAATGAAGGCCGCCACCACAAACATCCCAAAAGATGAAACAATCTGCAGCAACCGAAGCATTTCCACATTGGATGAATCGCCTTCTGACATTCTAATAATAGGCTGAAAACCATAGATTAAAATTCCAGCCACAAAGGCAATAATGGTAAAAACTATGGCGCAAGCAAATACCAAGAGAAGCAATAGTAACAGTGAGCTGAAAGGATGACGTTCTGTTGACCTTGATTTAAACATGCTAATAATTTATTTGTAATTTTGCTTTTTACATCGATTGGTAAGATCATATAAAAATACACGTTCGAAAGATAGCTAATGTCTGTAAAGATAGGAAATATTGATTTAGGGGAATTCCCGCTTTTACTTGCTCCAATGGAGGATGTGAGCGATCCACCGTTCCGGTTTGTGTGTAAACAGAATGGTGTAGATATGATGTATACTGAGTTTATCTCATCCGAGGGTCTAATTCGGGATGCGGCTAAAAGCCGAGCAAAACTTGATATTTTTGAATACGAGCGACCAATCGGTATACAAATTTTTGGCAGTGAGATTGAAAGTATGCGTGAAGCAACTCGCATAGCTACACTGGCAAAACCCGATCTAATTGACATTAACTATGGCTGTCCTGTTAAAAATGTGGCTTGCCGTGGGGCAGGAGCAAGTTTATTGCAGGATATTGATAAAATGGTTTTAATGACAAAAGCTGTTGTTGAATCCACACATCTTCCGGTAACAGTAAAAACTCGTCTTGGCTGGGATGATAACACCAAAAATATTTACGAAGTAGCCGAGCGTTTGCAAGATATCGGAATTCAGGCCTTAACCATTCATGGACGTACCCGCGCTCAGATGTACAAAGGTGAGGCAGACTGGACTCTAATTCGGGAGATCAAAAGAAATCCTAGAATAAAGATTCCAATTTTTGGGAATGGAGATGTAAACTCCATAGAAAAAGCTGCCCTTTGGCGGATGGAATATGAAATTGATGGTATCATGATTGGCAGAGCCGCGATTGGATATCCATGGATATTCCGAGAAATCAAACACTTTTTTAAAACTGGTGAATACTTAGCTGAACCTACAATCAGTGAGCGGGTGGAGGTTTGCAAAACACACCTAGACAAGTCTATAGCTTGGAAAGGTAATAAAACAGGAGTTTTTGAAATGAGGAGACACTACGCCAATTATTTTAAAGGTATAGCTGATTTTAAAGAATATCGGATGAAGTTAGTCTCGCTAGAGAACATTGATGAGATTCATGCTGTTCTTGAAGAAATTAATGAACGTTTCCAAACTGAAATGGTCTGATAAAATTTTATTTTTATATTGTCCCCTCATAAAGTCAATGCATTATGGTAACAAAGATTACTGAAGGAGTAAAAGTATCGGTCGACACCATTTACCAACCAGAATACTCTAATCCGGTGAACGAGCATTTTATGTTCGCATATCGGGTGAAAATAGAAAATATGGGTGAGTATAGTGTTCAATTGATGAATCGCCACTGGACTATCTTCGATTCTAATGGTACAAAACGAGAAGTTGAAGGCGAAGGAGTAGTGGGTCAACAACCCGTAATTGAACCCGGAAACAATCATGAATATGTTTCAGGCTGTAATTTAAAAACAGATATTGGAAGTATGAAGGGTTCCTATGAAATGAAACGAATAGTAGATGGTCAAACGTTTCGGGTCAATATCCCTGAATTTTATTTGATCACCCCCTTTAAACTTAATTGAAAAAATTTCTATACAAAAAAGCCCCGTATTGATTATTGTCGGTACGGGGCTTTTTTTATTAAGCTTAAATTACTCGTCTCTTCTGCCCATCAACATACTGGCATAATATACCAGAGTTGCAAGTGAACTCAAGGCGGCAACCACGTAGGTCATTGCAGCCCACCAAAGTGCATCTTTGGCCTGATCATTCTCACTATCAGCCTGCATAATGCCACGATTATTCTGTAACCATACCAATGCCCGATTGCTTGCATCAAATTCAACAGGGAGGGTAATAAAGGCAAATAGCGTAACCACAGCCAATGCCACAACTCCAATTGCTAGAACCGTAATATCTCCCGAAAAAATCATCAGCATGACACCGATCATTAAGGCCCATTGCGTAATCTTGGATGCTACGTTCACAGCAGGTACTACTGAAGACCTGAATTTTAACCAGCTATATGATTTTGCATGCTGAACTGCGTGTCCACATTCGTGTGCGGCAACAGCTGCCGCAGCAACACTTCTTCCATGGTAAACCTCAGGACTTAAATTTACAGTGCGATCGGCAGGATTATAATGATCTGACAACTGCCCCTCGGCCGAAATAATCTGAACATCATAAATACCATTATCCTTTAACATTTTATCTGCTATATCCTTTCCGCTATATCCAGAGGCGAGAGGCATTTCGGTATACTGTTTAAATTTGCTTTTGAACCGCCATTGAACCGCAAAACTTACCACGGCTATGACTATCATTAAAATTATTCCCATTTTATTTTTTTAAAATAAACTATTCAAAAATTATTCCGAATAAAAATAATCACAAATAATTTACCTTTAAGAACGTATGAAAAATAATTTTTCTTATTGGGAACAGGAATCATTTTTAAGCGGTTTCGATGTGTTGATAATTGGTAGCGGGATTGTGGGATTAAGTGCAGCTTTAAGCCTCAAATCTCATAAACCCAAATTAAAAATTGGAGTGTTGGAGTCAGGCTTTCTACCCGCAGGGGCTAGCACTAAAAATGCCGGGTTTGCATGCTTTGGAAGCATTTCAGAGCTAATTGAAGAATTAAAAACAGGAAGCGAAGAGCAAATCATGGAATTAATAGAGTTGCGCTGGAAGGGGCTAGAAAAGCTGAGAACAAATCTGGGCGATAAGGCTATTTTATTTGAACAATACGGCGGTTTTGAGGTGTTTAAAGGAACAGAATCAGATTTTGCAAAGACGTGTATTGAACAGATCCCCTACTTCAATAAACTGCTGCGATCTTTGATTGGAAAGACTGACATTTATGCAGTTAATAATACTAAAATTGCTGACTTCGGCATGAATGGTATCACAAACCTCATCCAAAACAACTACGAAGGCCAGATAGACACCGGAAAAATGATGCTCGCATTAGTATCAAAAGTGCAAGGTTTGGGCGTTTCGGTTTTTAATAATTGCCAGGTGCTAAAAATTGAATCTGAATTAAATGACCAAGTACTCATCACCAATCAGGGTAAATTCAAAGCAAAATCTATAATTTTAGCAAGCAATGCATTCGGAGCAGAGTTAATTCCAGAACTAGATGTAATTCCCGGAAGGGGACAGATTTTGATCACCCAGCCCATAAAGGGTTTGAAAATTAAAGGTAGCTTTCATTATAACCGGGGGTATACCTATTTCAGAAATATTGACAATCGTATTCTTCTAGGTGGAGGCCGAGATCTTGATTTTGAAGCTGAGCAAACACTTGACCCCGGAATCACAGATATTATTCAGGAATATCTTGAAAAATTGCTTTTTGAAACCATTGTTCCACAACAAAAAGTTAAGATAGAACACCGTTGGAGTGGGGTTATGGGATTTGGAAAGGAATTAAGACCGATTGTAAAGAAGATTAGGCCCGGTCTTTATTGTGCGGTTCGCTGCAACGGAATGGGTGTTGCCATGGGTAGCCTACTTGGCCAGCAGGTAGCAAACCTTATTGATCTTTAAACCAGTATCCAAAAATGTATTTTTATAACGTTCAACAAAATGGAAATCTATAGTATTATCGTTGCAGCATTAGTGATTATTCTGCTTTTTATATTCGTCAGAACCAAGACAAAAACAGGGGGAATAAGTCAGGAAGTACTCGACCAACTAAATATAAGCAAAGCAAAAGCGGAAGAACGTGCCGATAACCTGAAGGCAGAATCAGATAATCTGAAAAGGGAATTAGACTCTGAACGAGAAAAGTTGTCTGAAGCAATGAAATCTCTGGAAGGTTCACGCTCTTATTTGAAGGCGCAACAGGAAAAAATAGACGAGCAAAAAGCGGAAATCAGAAATAATCAGGAAAAATTCAATAAAGATTTTGAGCTTATAGCCTCGCGAATACTGGATGAAAAAACAAAAAAATTCACTGAAGAAAACCGAACCAACCTGGATATTATTTTAAATCCATTCAAAGAAAACATTAAGGCCTTTGAAGAAAAGGTGGAAAAGGTATACAAAGCCGAATCAGATGAAAGAAATGTTTTGAAAGGCCATATTAACCAGCTCATTGAACAATCTAACCTGATGAACCTTGAAACACAAAACCTGACCAAAGCATTAAAGGGGGATAATAAAAAGCAAGGAAACTGGGGTGAGATGATTCTGGAAAGGGTTTTGGAACGCTCCGGATTAGTAAAAGATCAGGAATACAGAATACAGGCTTCACATCAATCGGCTGAGGGTGGTCGTTTTCAACCCGATGTGGTTATTGATCTTCCTGATGATAAGCACCTAATTATTGATGCCAAGGTTTCATTAATTGCATATGAGCGCTTGGTGAATAGCGAAACCGAAGAAGATCGTGACTTATTTACAAAACAGCATGTTGCCTCTATTCGGAATCATATCCAAGAGTTATCATCAAAAAAATACAGCGAGCTCTATAAGATCAACTCACCCGACTTTGTAATGCTATTTGTTCCAATAGAGTCTTCTTTTGGAATTGCGGTTCAAAAAGATGCAGAGCTTTTCAATTTTGCCTGGGATAAACGAGTGGTTATTGTAAGCCCATCAACGCTACTAGCCACATTGCGAACCATTGCCAGTATGTGGAAACAAGAACGTCAGAACCGCAACGTAATGGAAATTGCCAGACTAAGTGGTGAGATGTATGATAAGTTTATTGGTTTTGTTAACGACATGGAGGGTATCGGGAAAAACATTAGACTAAGTCAAGATGCTTATGATAAAGCTATAAACAAATTATCTAGCGGTAGAGGCAATCTTAGCATTACTGCAGAAAAGATCAAAAAACTGGGTGCGAAGACAGGAAAGCAACTGGATCAGAAATTCATTAATGAAGATGATCTTTAAAAAACCCGTGCTTCTGATTTAGGCTATAATTAAAAGATCGTGTTTACATCTGTGAATTTAAGTTTTTATCCGCCATTAATATACTTCTATAGTTGAAATCAATGGGCAAGCTTTGGAATCGAGTATTGTTACCCGAATCTTCGAGGCTTGAACAGGGGATATTTTTATTATTCTTTTATAACCAATGGTGCTTGCAACCGCAACTTCGGTCCATTTGCCAGTATTCCACACATCCACAGTAAAACTTTTCACACGCTGACCAAGTTTGATATATTCTTGCAGTAGGATGTACTTTACTGTAGCCGTTTTACCCAGGTCAACTTCAAAAGCACCACTTAATTGACCATCGTTTGTGGCCCAATATGTTTCTTTATTCGCATCGGTTAGGTTCAATCCTGAATATTTTGGAGAATTAGCTCTAAAAGAATTCGTTTTTACACGTGCTCGTTTAGCCAGATTGTTTGCAAATTCGGTATCTAAAAGCTTTTTATAGCCCCTTAAAGATTCTACATCTTTTTCGTGAAAAAGACCGCGCTGATCTGGGGGAATGTTAAGAAGCAGAGTTGATCCTCTTCCAACAGAACTCAAATAGATATCAAACAATTGCTGAGGGGTTTTTACTTTATCATCTTCTTTGGCATGGTAAAACCATCCGGGACGAATTGAAACATCAACTTCGGCGGGGATCCACTTATCTCCATCAATTGATCCCGTGTTTAATAGGTCTGATATTCCAGACTTTCCAGCGTGTAGGGTATCTGTTGAAATGGTATTCCAATTGGTTTCACCGGCTAATCCGCGTTCGTTTCCTACCCATCTTACGCCTGGTCCGGCATCGCTGAAAAAGATAACCCCTGGTTGAATTTTGCTAACAATGTCCAATGTTTTTGGCCAATCGTAATAAGATTTGGCATTTATTTTTCTAGCCTCGCGGGCTCCGCCATAATATCCGTCGCCACCGTTTGCGCCATCAAACCACATTTCAAAAACTGGACCGTAATTCGTAAATAATTCTTTTAATTGATTTCTGTAGTATTGCAAATAAGCCGCACGGCCATATTCTGGATGATTTCTATCCCAGGGCGACAAGTAAACTCCAAATTTAAGCCCGTATTTTTTTGAAGCATCTGCTGCTTCTTTTACCAAATCACCCTTCCCGTTTTTATAAGGACTGTTCTTTATCGAATGTTCGGTATACTTACTTGGCCATAAACAAAAACCATCATGATGTTTTGTAGTTAAAATCATGGTTTTAAAACCCGTTTCCTTTAGTGTTTTGGCCCATTGACCCGCATCTAGCGCGGTGGGATTAAATATAGATTCCTTTTCGTCACCATATCCCCATTCCAAACCAGTAAACGTATTGGTGGTGAAATGCACAAATGCATTGGTTTCCATTTCATGCCACAGCATTTGCTCTGGGGTTGGTATTGGAAAAACCGGTGCAGGTGAATTATTATTATTGGTTTGGGCCATGGTGCTTATTGACCATGTCAATAAGACTAAAAAAAATTTGCCGGCTCTTATGTTCATGAGTTATAGTATAAAATCAAAAATATATACCTTTTTTATATTCTGAATTTCGTTGAATACACCCTATTCCTGATTAGCTTTTAAAGAGTTCCATCCCTGCGCTTTAATTGGATGAACTTTTTCTGATTTAGAAATTAGGTTACAACCCGCCGACGCTTCGGTCATGTGACCAATAATGGAGATGTCTGGATTGTTTTTGATCTTCTCAAAATCAGACTGCTTAATTGTAAAGAGTAATTCGTAATCTTCGCCCCCGTTTAAAGCACATACCGTAGGGTCGATACCAAATTCTCGAGCCGTATCATAGGTCATTGGGTCGATAGGTATCTTTTCTTCGTATAAATTACAGCCCTTGTTTGACTGTTTGCAAATGTGCAATATTTCGGATGCAAGCCCATCAGAAATATCAATCATAGATGTTGGCTTGATTTTCATTAGCTTCAACGATTCAACGATATCTTTCCTAGATTCTGGTTTAAGCTGACGCTCTACGATATAATCTTTACCTTCCAGGTCGGGCTGAATATTGGGATTTTCAAGAAATATGTTTTTTTCTCTTTCAAGCAACTGAAGCCCTATGTATGCACCACCAAGATCGCCAGAAACACATAACAGATCACCTTCATTGGCGCCATTGCGATAACAGATGTCTTTTTCGTCGGCATAACCAATACTGGTTACGCTAATGATTAATCCCTGTTTAGACGAGCTTGTATCACCGCCTACCACATCAATGCCGTACTTTTCACAGGCGATGCTAATTCCTTGATATAATTCCTCAATGGCTTCAAGAGGAAACTTGCTCGATAAGCCAATAGATACCGTAATTTGGGTAGCTCTGCCATTCATTGCATATATATCACTCAGATTAACCTGAACGGCTTTGTAGCCCAAATGTTTTAATGGCGTATAGGCAAGATCAAAATGAATTCCCTCGAGTAAAAGATCGGTTGAAATTAGCGTTTTCTTACCTTCAAAATTCAAAACAGCAGCATCATCGCCAATGGCTTTAAGCGTGCTTTTATTGCTAATCTCAAAATTTTTTGTGAGATGATCGATTAAGCCAAACTCTCCTAATTGCTCAATTTCTGTACGTCCCTTGTTTTCAAACATGATAATTTCTTAAAACACAAAGGTGCTAATTTTCATCAGTAAACCATTTGTTTTTTGGTGGCAAAGGTGTAAAAACAAGAAATACGATTAGGCTAGGGTAATTTATACAGATGTTTCATTTGATCATATTCTGAACGCGGTAACTGAACCAGAATGGGGTTCTTCTTCTGATCAAGAAAATCAATTAGCTTCAAAATATCAGTTTCTTTCATCGCGGTACAACCGGCTGTTGGGCTTGTGCTTCCACTCCAAATATGCATAAATATACATGAGCCCCCATTGGGAGTAGCGGGCTTGGTATTATAATCAACAAAAATTCCAAACTTATAAACATCGCTTTTCATGCGCATGGTTTCGGCCGAGTCCCAGTCTTTTTTAACCGTGTCTGTTTTCACTATTTGGTTATAAAAAACTGATTTAGAATCATCCACACAAAAAGTTTGCGGATCTACTTTCAGAGAAGTCATTTTAGCGTTTATTTCTTCGTATCCGAATAAGCCGCTTAAATAAAATATACCGGCGGGCGAATTGCCATCACCTTCTTTTTTTAATCTGCCTTTATTGAGTTTTGTTGGGTGTAATCCCTTTCCCCAAGCCATGCCGCTTCTGCCCGTTACTATTGGAATATCCTTTAGAACCAATTTCCATACACCTGATTCGTATTCATAAACATTCATTTCTCCCTCAATTTTATTCCAGGAACCCGAGGTAACCACGATGAGCTGTGAAGATTTAAATAAAGTATGTAGATCTTCTGGCTTATTGAAGAAAAGCATGAATAAGAAAGAGGAAATGAATGAAACTGTATTCATAGAAATACTAAATAGCATTTTTTAACCAGTCTTTTCCTTCCGAAAACCGGCTAACTAGCATTGCAGAAACGGTATCGCCGGTAGCATTTAATAGGGTAGCCATTGGGTCAACCAGTGTTCCAATAATCATGACAACGGGAAGCATTTCAACGGGAAAATTATAAACTGTCATGATCATAATCTCGGCAATATATCCTCCGTTTGGAATTCCACCTTCTACAGTACTCAGAATAACCGTTAATCCCAAGGCAATAATTATTGTTTCAGGATTCATAAAATCTTTCCCCATAATGGCAAAAACAGCTACAATTTTTATAATTGCAGAAATACTTGATCCGTCTTTGTGTAGCGGCGCCCCCAAGGGTATTACTAGGTTTGCTATATGATCAGGAACTTTCATTGCTTTTGCCGCCGTCAAATTAGCAGGGATAGTAGCAATGCTGCTGCAAGTGCTTAATGCAGTAAAAGAGGGGATTATATTGTTTTTCCAGTAAATCTTAACGCCCTGGTGCCCTGCAGCAATAAAAGCAAAAAGACTAAAGAAAACGATAAAATAGAATAAACTTAATCCATAGTAAATAGCCATTGAATGACCATAGGTTCCAAATAATTGAGGCCCAAATACACCAATTTGATAGGCAAAATAAGCACCCAAACCAATTGGAGCAATTTTCATTATCAGAATTAGCAATTGCTTCATTACTTCATCGCCAGCTATAAGAAATTTTTTAAATGGCTCAGCTATTTCACCTGATCTGGATGTAGCAAAACCAATCAGTAATGAAAAAATAATAAAAGCAAGCATACTTTTGCGAGATAGAAGCTCATAAAACTCATTCACGGTCAACAAACTGGTAGCCTGTTCACCCCAGCTCTGGGTTTTTATTTCCTCAACTACTTGAGTAGTGATTTCTATAGTTTGAGGCAAAGGAAATAACCAAACAGTACATACAGTTAAGGTGGCTGAAATAAAAACAGTTCCAATAAAAACAAGTAGGGTTAAAAACATAACCTTGCCCATCTTTTTATTCCTATCCATAGTAGCGATAGAAGAAGATATTGCAAAGAAAATAAGGGGGATAACTGCAGTAAAAAGCAGATTTAAAAATATATCTCCTAGTGGTTTAAGAATCTCAACTTTTTTGCCCAGTATTAAGCCTAAACCGGTTCCTACTATAATTCCGAGTACTAATTTTAGAATACTACTATAGTTTTTAAGAAAACCGAATGATTGGTTATTCATAAATTATAATCCAAATTTTGCAGATATTTCTAACATTCGCTCAATGGGTTTTTGTGCTCTTAGAATAATATCCATTGGAACGCTTACTTCAGGCAGATTGTTTTTAATACATAGATATAATTTTTCTAGCGTATTTCTTTTCATGTGTGGGCAATCATTGCAAGCACAAGAATTATTTGGAGGGGCAGGAATAAACACTTTGTCTGGACTAGCCTTTTCCATTTGATGAATTATTCCACTTTCAGTAGCAACTATAAATTCTGTGGCTGGATTGTTAATAGTATATTTCAATAATCCGGTTGTAGAACCTATATAATCAGCCATTTTAAGAATAGATTCTTCACATTCAGGATGCGCAATAAATAGAGCTTCGGGATGTCTGTTTTTTAATTTTAAAATTCTTTGTTGTGAAAATATTTCATGGACCATACAAGCACCATTCCAAAGAACTAAATTTCTACCTGTTTTTTTTGCTACATATGCTCCCAAGTTTTTATCGGGTCCAAATATTATTTTTTGATCTTTTGGTAAACTTTCTACTATCTGAACAGCATTTGATGAAGTACATACAATATCACTCATAGCCTTCAATTCTGCAGTACAATTCACATAGGTTATAACCATATGATCTGGGTATTTTTCTTTAAATTTTGCAAATAATCGTGGCGGACAACTATCTGATAAAGAACAACCTGCTTTTAAATCTGGTAATAATACTTTCTTTTGAGGCGATAGTATTTTTGCTGTTTCTGCCATAAAATGTACTCCGGCAAAAACTATTACATCAGCATTCGTTTTGGCTGCTTCCTGTGATAAACCAAGACTATCTCCAATATAATCAGCAATATCCTGAATATCTGGGTCCTGGTAATAATGTGCTAGTATGACTGCATTTTTTTCCTTTTTTAAACGGTTAATTTCAGCAAATAGATCCAGTGATGGGTCAATCGGTTCGTCTATAAATCCTTTACTATTAACTTCTTCGAAGGTATTCATTTATCAACTATTCAATAAATACAATTTATATTTTAAATAATATTCTTATTGTTTATTAGCGTGTTAGTAATGTTTATAAAAAGTATAAAATAGTATGTAATTAATTGTTTTTAATTTATTGTTAACAATTTCTAAACAATTATTTAATGCTATAGTATTGATAAACAAGCAGTTTAATTATCCTAATTATTTTTTAATTAGTTATATGTTTATTTTTTATAAATTATAAAAAGTGGAATACTCCTAATTATTTGGTTAAAACTAAATCAAAAATAAACTAATTTCGGCTGAATAGAACTATTTATAAGTCTGTTTGTATTTTATTCAACTACTATTACCACTAAATTAACATCTTTGAGGAGGTTATTAACATGATCTGTATTTATGATTCGTTTTAGTTTATTAGTTTATGAAGAGCGTTGATTTTTTAGTTATTGGGTCAGGTATTGCCGGTTTAAGCTTTGCATTAAAAGCTGCCCAATATGGTAAGGTTCTGATAGTTACAAAAGCAAATGAAGATGAATCTAATACAAAATATGCTCAAGGTGGTGTGGCGGTTGTTGTTGATAAGGAGGAAGATTCGTTTGATAAACACATAGAAGATACCCTTATTGCTGGAGACGGTTTATGTGATAAGCATATTGTGGAAATTGTTGTAAAGGAGGGTCCAGCCCGTATTGATGAAATTATTAAATACGGTACTCATTTTGATAAAACAAAAAAAGGAATATTTGATCTTGCCAAAGAGGGTGGACATTCTGAAAGTCGTGTTCTACATTATAAGGATATAACCGGTTTAGAAATAGAAAGAGCCCTACTTGCTCAAATTCATAGTAATCCCAATATTGAAATTTTAACCCATTATTTTGCTGTAGAACTTATTACGCAGCATCATATCGGAGAATTTGTAGATAAAAAATCTGGAGATATCGAATGTTATGGCATTTATGCTTTGAATACCGCTTCAAATAAAGTAGAAAAGTTTTTATCAAAGATTACATTAATGGCTTCTGGTGGTGCTGGTCATATTTATGCGACTACTACAAATCCTGTAATAGCCACTGGTGATGGTATTGCAATGGCTTATCGCGCTAAAGCAAAAGTTCGGAATATGGAATTTATACAGTTTCATCCAACAGCTCTATATAATCCGGGCGAGTATCCTTCTTTTTTAATTTCGGAAGCTGTTAGAGGTTTTGGCGGAGTTTTAAAAACGAGGGATGGCGAAGAATTTATGCAGAATTATGATGATAGAGGTTCGCTTGCCCCGCGTGATATCGTAGCACGTGCCATTGATGCAGAAATTAAGAAGTCAGGTGATGATTTTGTTTATCTGGATATACGACATCGTACCAAGGCCGATATTTTATCTCATTTTCCGAATATTTATGCGAAGTGTCTAAGTATTGGAATAGATATGACACATGACATGATTCCGGTAACTCCTGCTGCACATTATATGTGTGGCGGAATATTGGTGGATGAAAATGGAAGGTCATCAATACATCGCCTGTATGCCTGTGGTGAATGTGCTTCTACTGGGCTTCATGGTGCAAACCGCTTGGCCTCTAACTCTCTGCTTGAGGCGCCCGTTTTTGCTCATAGAATATTTGAGCATGCTATCAAAGCATTTAAGAACAATATCATTCCCGATACTATACCTGAGTGGGATGACGCAGGTACTAAATTATCGAACGAAGATATTTTAGTGACCCACAATCTTCGTGAAACACAAAAGGTTATGAGTGATTATGTTGGTATTGTGAGGTCTGATTTTAGATTAGAACGTGCCTTGCGCCGTTTGGGTTTATTGCATGATGAGACAGAGAGTTTTTATAAAAAGACCACCCTTTCAGTTAAACTATGTGAATTAAGGAACGTTATTCAAAATGCGTATATAGTGATTAAATCTGCCATGATTCGTAAAGAAAGTCGCGGTTTACATTATACCACAGATTATAAGCCACACGCCCAGGAACCTCACGATACTATTTTTTAATATATAAATTATGCCACTAATTTTACCAGTGAAAGGTGTTTATCCAGTGATGGGTGCTAATTGTTTTCTAGCCGAAAACTCCACCATAGTAGGAGACGTTACCCTTGGTAATCATTGTTCCGTTTGGTTCAACGCAGTGATCAGGGGAGACGTAAATCACATTAGGATAGGTGATAATACCAATATTCAGGACGGTGCTGTTATTCATTGTACCTATTTGACTGCTGCTACCAGTATAGGCAGTAATGTTTCAATAGGGCACAATGCTCTGGTTCATGGATGTACGCTACAAGACCATGTTTTGATTGGGATGGGTGCAATAGTTATGGATCACGTTATCGTACAAGAGTTCTGTATTATTGCTGCGGGTGCTATAGTTCTTGAAAACACGATTTGTGAGTCTGGTTATTTATACGCTGGTGTACCTGCAAGAAAGATCAAACCATTGAGCGAAGAACAGATCGCTTTATTAAAGAAGCTCCCAGAGAATTACAAGATGTATTCCAACTGGTTTATCCCGGGTTTGGAATAGTTACAACCTCTTCTAGATCCCAGTTTGGTCGCAAGGATATTGTTTTTTCAAATGTCCAGGTGTTTTCGGGCTGTCTCTTTAAGATTATATTCCCAGTATCCCATTCCCCGTTATTATTCTCATCATAGATAACCCTTATCTTGTACTTTGCTGTTGGATACTTGGTATAGTTTAATACCGTGTTCTTGCTAATCCGATCTTGTCTTATTATTTTATCACCATCGCTTAGCCATTGTATGATATAATTTTTGCTGGTGTCGGGTACGGCAACCTTAATGGATATGCTTCCATAGTTATCTTCACTATCCGGGTCAAATTTTCTGGCATAAACTTTTGTTTTGGTGCCCAGTATATCTGTGAAAGCACCACCCTCAAGTCTTAATATGTATTGCTTTTTTAGCTTCCAGGGGTATTTTATAGTATATATTTTTGTGCTTTTTTCGTTTTTCACCAGTTCATAACCCTTTATCGCAATCGAGTCTTCTAGTATGCTTATCAATTTATTATCGAATGATTTTATGGGTGATGAAAATTTGATTGCAAGTTCTGAGCCTGGTCTGATTTTGTTCCCAATAATATTGTCGCTTATACTTACTAATGGGGTATACGTGTCTCTTTTATTTCTTCTTAGAATAACCGTATCCAAACCTATTTCTTTTGAGCTCACTGCAACTTTTATAGAATCAAAATTGAGCTCGGGAAGCCAAATTAGGGCCGTGTCTCTGGTGCTTGAAAACTCAACAGTTTTACGTGCATTTAGTTCTGTTGGTTCTAAAATAGTTAGCGAAGGATTAAGAATGGCCTTATTGAATATTAGGGTAATACGCCCATCGGTTTCAATCTTTCTGTCGGTTACCGAAAACAGTTTTGGCACCTCTTTAAAAACTTTCAGCTCAATATTGCTTGTGTCTTTATTAAGAGTTATGACCTGATTTAAAAATCCGATCTCTTCAGAATTGCCATTATAGATTCGGTCACCCCCTTGTTCATTTAGAGCATAGATTCGGTATTTATCTTCCCGTAAATTTGATAGTTTAAACGTTCCTGAGGTATCTGTTGTTGTAAAGAAGCTAGCCTTCTTCTTGCCAAAAAGCGAATCCTGGCTTACCGGTAAAATGAAAACCGTAACGTCTTTCAATTTTTGTTTGGTAAGTGAATTAATTACTTTACCAGAAATGGATAGGGAATCTATTTGATCACCCGTTGAGAAAACGTAACTGTAATTTTTTAGGATGTTACTTTCGTTCACATCCGCTATTGCTTTTCCAAAATTGATTGTGTAGGTCGTGTTTTTTTGTAAAGCTTCTTCAAAGCTAATTTTTAAAATTTCTTTTTTTGATTTATAGACAGGTGGGATGTCCATTGCTGGCGATACACTTATTTCTGTAAATTCATTACTCAGTTTAACAAATTCATCAAACTCAATTTCAATTTCAGATCCCTTAAAATTTCTTGTTAAATTTTTTGGTGTTTCTTTAACTATAACGGGTTGGATGGTATCTCTTGGTCCGCCCGTTGGCGATTGCACACTTGCACACGATATCAGGAACAATGAGTAAAAAAATACCAGTCCCGGAATTGTTAAAAATATCGTCGTTTTAATTTTTGCCATTTTTAAGCCCTCTGGCGAATTTTATATTGATTTGGAATAATAATATTAGCTCACCTTAGAAAGTGTCCTATAAACAATGTTTTTTATTAATGTGTTTTTTAGCGTAAGTTATTATTAATCAATGTGTTATAGATCATCTACTCATATGAACCATTAAAACTGAAATATCAGAAGGTGAAACGCCAGAAATTCTAGATGCCTGACCTAAAGTTCTAGGTTTTATTTTCATCAGCTTTTCGCGGGCTTCTTTTGAAAGAGATACAAGTTCGCGATAATTAAATTCGGGATTTATGATTTGATCTTCCATCCTTTTCATTTTATCAACTATTTCTAACTCCTTCTCAAAATAGCTTTCGTATTTAACTTTTATTTCTGCTTGTTCAACCGTTTCCTGATCAAAAGAATTTAAGATAGAATCAAAATTCGAGTCCGCTTTTCTAAGATTTTCAAAACCGATCTGTGGTCTGGTGATTAATTGAAACAGTTTAACATTTTGGCTTATTCCCGGTGTACCCTGGGTTTCTAGGATACTATTTATAGCGTTTGGTGCAATTGATGTATTTTTTAAATAAGCTACGATCGTTTCCGAATTTTTTATTTTCTGATTTACTTTCTCAAGTCTTTCATTATTAATGAGCCCCAACCGGTGACCTATTTGACTTAGTCTAATGTCTGCATTGTCTTGACGCAATAGCAATCTGTGTTCTGCTCTTGATGTGAACATTCTGTATGGCTCTTCGGTTCCCTTAGTAACCAAGTCATCAATTAATACCCCAATATAGGATTCGGCTCTTTTTAGGATCAGCTCTTCTTTTTCATTTATTTTTAGGTGTGCATTAATTCCTGCCATGAATCCTTGGCAAGCTGCTTCTTCATATCCTGTAGTTCCATTGATTTGTCCTGCAAAGTACAGGTTTTCAATTTTTTTGGTTTCGAGCGTTAAATTTAATTGTGTTGGTGGGAAGAAATCATATTCGATTGCATATCCGGGTCTAAACATTTTTGCATTTTCAAATCCTGGAATCTTTGTTAAAGCCCTGTACTGAACATCTTCTGGTAGTGAGGTTGAGAATCCATTGACATAAATTTCTACGGTATTCCATCCTTCGGGTTCTACGAATATTTGGTGTCTGTCTCTTTCTGCAAATCGGTTTATTTTATCTTCAATTGAAGGACAATATCGTGGTCCTAGACCCTTTATCCTTCCAGTGAACATCGGTGATTTCTCAAACCCTTCTTTTAGTGTTTCGTGTACTTCTGAATTAGTATAGGTTATCCAGCAACATCTTTGTTCTGTGGGTAGTTCTACATTGGTATACGAAAATCTACCTCTCTTCTCATCGCCCCATTGTTCTTCCATTTTTGAATAATCGAGTGAGCGACCATCTACTCTTGGTGGGGTACCTGTTTTCATTCTTCCAGCCTCAAAGCCCAACTCAACCAATTGTTCTGTTATTCCAGTAGCCGATTTTTCTCCTGTTCTTCCACCACCAAACTTCTTTTCACCAATATGTATAATTCCGTTAAGGAAAGTGCCATTGGTTAATACGACTGCTTTTGAACTAATTTCTATTCCGAGTGATGTTTTTACCCCGCACACTTTGTTGCCTTCAATCAACAAAGAGGTAGCAGTATCTTGCCAAAAATCAACATTGGGTGTTCTTTCTAGTGCTAGCCTCCATTCTTCAGCAAACCTTTTTCTATCGCTTTGTGCTCTAGGACTCCACATGGCGGGTCCTTTTGAGCTATTTAGCATCCTGAATTGCAGGGTTGTTTTATCAGTTATTATACCCGAGTAGCCACCCATTGCATCTATTTCGCGCACAATTTGCCCCTTTGCTACTCCACCCATTGCGGGATTGCAACTCATTTGGGCTATCGTTTCCATATTCATGGTAATTAGCAAAACTTTTGAGCCCAAGTTTGCTGCTACCGCTGCGGCTTCACAACCCGCATGCCCCGCACCAACTACTATTACATCGTATTTGTTAAACATTTTTATGGATGTTCCACGTGGAACACTAATTTTTTTTAAAATTAATCATTACTATTTAATAATTGTTTCACGTGGAACACGCTTTACAAAAGAGCCCAATACTGTTAAAACCCAAACCCCGGTAGATGCTGTTATGTCTGACAGGCTCATGAATTTTCTTTTAAATCTGTAAGTTCTAACCATCTCATGGTCATTTTATCAACATTTTCTTTCAAATCCTTTATTTTTATAGCTATCTCAGACAATTGGACATGATCCGTAATGCCTGAGTTTAATTCAGTTGTTAACTCCTCAATCTGTTTTTCAAGTTTTTCTGTTTCAGATTCGAGGCCCTCCAATTCTTTTTCTTCTTTGAAATTTAATTTTCGTTTCTGTACTTCAGGTTCAGAATTAATCATTTCTGTTTTTAAAACAGACCTGGTAGGCTTTTTGGGCTCTTCCTGCTCGAGTCTGTAATCTGTGTAATTACCCGCATAGATATGAACATTTCCATCCCCTTCAAAAATAAACAACTGATCGGTTAGTCGGTCAATTAAATATCTATCGTGAGAAACCAACATCAAAATACCCGGGAAGTTAAGCAGGAAATCTTCAAGTACATTTAAGGTATCAATATCTAGATCATTAGTAGGCTCATCTAGAATCAAATAATTGGGGTTCTTCATAAGCACCCGCATTAATTGAAGCCTTTTCTTTTCACCACCACTAAGTTTGTTTACCATTCCATATTGCTTGGCTGGCGGAAAAAGAAAGTGTGTTAAAACCTGACTAGCGGTTAGGGTTTTTCCATCTGCCATGGTGATGTATTCGGCAACATTTTTTACTACATCGATGACTCGCTCTTCCTCTTTAAATTCAAGCCCCCCCTGTCGGTAGTATCCGAATACGGTTGTTTCTCCTACCAGTACTTTGCCATTATCTGGCTGAATGGCCCCTGTCACAATATTCAGCAGTGTTGATTTTCCTGTACCGTTCTTACCAGCTACACCAATTCTATCTCCTTTTTTGAAAGTATAGCTAAAATTATGGATAACGGGTTTTCCATTAAAGCTTTTGCTGATGTTTTCTAATTCAAGAATCTTATTTCCTTGCCTTGATACATTAACGCTTAACTCTAAAGAAGATTTTACGTTTCGACCCTTGGTTTTTTCTTCGAGGTCATAAAATGAATCTATTCTTGATTTTGATTTTGTGGTTCTAGCTTTGGGTTGTCTACGCATCCACTCAAGTTCTCTTTTGAGCAGGTTTGTGTTTTTATTGAAAGTGGCATCTTCGGCAGCATTTTGTTCGGCCTTTTTCTCCAGATAATAACTGTAATTTCCATTGAAGTTTTGAAGCTTTCCCCTATCTAGCTCGATGATTCTTGATGAAACATTATCCAGAAAATACCTATCGTGTGTTACAAGTAAGATGGTTTTTTGTCCTCCGGTCATATAACTCTCTAGCCACTCTATCGTTTCAATGTCAAGGTGGTTGGTGGGTTCATCCAGGATATAAACATCTGGATCGTCAATAAGTAATTTGGCTAGAGCAAGACGTTTTTTTTGTCCGCCCGACAGGGTTGTAATCTTCTGCTCTAAATGTTGTATACCCATTCTACCCAGAATGGTCTTTATTTCATATTCATATTCCCAGGCGTTGGCATTACTGAGTTCATCCATGAGCCTGTTCAAGAGTTTTTCATCCTGAACTTCTTTTTCAACAGCTTCCTCATAGTGTCTAATGAGCTGCTGTCTTTCATTGCCAATAGAGTAAATAAAGTCGCTGATCGTTTCCTGATTTTGGAATTGTGGATCTTGTTCCAGATATCCGATTCTTAGGTCTCTTTCAGTTACCACTTTGCCCAGACTGGGTGCCAGTAAACCAGAAAGTATACGAAGTAAGGTAGATTTACCCGTCCCGTTTATGCCAACCAAAGCTACACGGTCTCCTTTATTGAGACCCAAATATAGATCTTTAAAAAGCCAGTTATCGTTAAATGAATGCCCTAATTGTTCGGTAGATAATATACTCACGCTAATTCTTGTATTTGAATGGAAGGATATGTAAATGTGCCTTTCAGGTTTTTTATGGACTGCTTAAGCATCACTCTTGCCACATCTGCAGCCTTGATACTTCTGTATTTTTTTAATGATCCTATCAATAATGGGTCAATCAGCCGGAAAAATGGTTTCATTATCTTGTCGGCAAGACGATCTTTTTTACGCTCACCAATTAAAAATGAAGGCTGATAAATGTGAAGTGATGGCATAGTTAGTTTTTTCAATTCTTGTTCTAGTTCTCCCTTAAGTTTGAGATAGGAATTTGAAGATCCAGTATCTGCTCCCAATGACGAGATAATATGAAACTGTGCTACTCCATTCTTTTGACCAAGTTTTGCAAGATTGAGTGGATACTCTAAATCTATTTGTCTATATAATGAGGAATCGGGTGTTTCACTTTTGGTGGTTCCCAAACAACTATATATTATATCTGCCTGAATATCAACCGAATAACTATTTGGTTCCTCAAAATTCACTATCAATTCCTTAACTTTAGAACTAGATACACCGGTTGATCTTCTGACCAATAAAAGAATTTCTGATATTGCCTCAGACCGGATCAATTCTGACAATAAGTTACTGCCAATAAGTCCGCTTGCTCCTACTAAAATGACTCTATATGGCATTTATTTTGCTAATTAATGAGCAAAGGTACGCATATTAGGTTTGGAATTAATAGTGTGTGTTTAAACATATAATTAAAAATTAATCGCATGAAGAAGATTATTCACCGCGCAGCAGATCGTGGAATTCAGGATCATGGTTGGCTCAAAGCAGCACATTCATTTAGTTTTGCTAACTATCATGATCCAGCCAAGGTTCATTTTGGCTTATTGAGGGTTTTAAATGATGATATCGTGGCTCCCGGTATGGGTTTTGGGACACATGGACATGATAATATGGAAATAGTTACCATCCCCCTGAAGGGCACCTTAGCCCATAAAGACAGTTTGGGCTCTGTTGGTAATATTGAATATGGCGAAGTTCAGATTATGTCTGCCGGTAAGGGTATTCAACATTCTGAATTTAATGGTTCTTCGACTGAGGCGGTTAATCTGCTACAGATTTGGGTTTTTCCAAAGGAACGTAATATAGAGCCCCGTTACGACCAAATACATTATGATCTGAAGAAGGTGAATAATTCGTTTTTGACAGTTGTATCGCCTGTTAAAGGTGATAATATGATGTGGATTAATCAGGATGCTTTTTTTAGTTTGGGTACTTTTGATGCAGATTCAAAGGTAAGCTATAAGATTCAGCACCCTGGAAATGGAGCCTATGTGTTTTTTATTGAAGGACAGGGTGTATTAGATGATACAGAATTGGCCAATCGCGATGCTGTAGGTGTTTATGATATTGATGAATTTGAAATTGATTTTCAGAAAAACTCAAAGGTTCTGATCATTGAAATTCCAATGCTATAATTTTAAAATGTTCTTTTTGACAGGTAAAGGTTTTCTTTATCTGTCATTTGGGCTTTCGCTTCTTTTCCCTTATCAGCATAGCCCAAAAGGTGTAGGGTTCCATGTATCATGACCCGGTGTAATTCACTCTCGCTTGTAACCTTAAAGCTTTGTGCATTCTCCCGAATACGTTCTATACTAATAAAAATATCGCCAACAATTACTCGCTTTTCTTCACTGTTGTCGAAAGTAATGATGTCTGTAAGGGTGTCATGTTTTAAATAATTTTGATTGATTGAAAGCAGGTAATTATCGCTACAAAATATAAAATTCAACCCCCTAAGTTCAAACCCCTCGGCTATAATTGTATTTTTTATCCAGGTCCTGAGTGGGCCCTTTTGCTTTAAAGTAAAGGATATATCTTCCGTAAAAAAATGTATAGGTAATTGGCTCATTAAATTTTAAAATGGAGCTCTAGCTCATTTCCTTTTGAATTAAAGATACATTGATCGGCGAGTTTTTTAATAAGAAAAACACCTCTTCCCGTCAAATTTTCTGTAGCTCTTGTTTCTGGTAGGCTATTCAAGTTAAATCCTTCACCTTCATCAGAAATAGTGAATATTAATTGTTTTTCTTCTATTACCTCCAAATTAATATAAACCTTCTTCTCGGGGTTTTGCCGGTTTCCGTGAACAATTCCGTTGACTACGGCTTCACTAAGGCAAGTTAGTACGTTAGCATAAATGACATCACTGAACCCATATTTTACACTCAGCTCATCGATAAAATTTTCTACCAGGGTAATACTGTTGGTACGAGAAGGTAATTTCAGCGTATATACTGAAGTAATATCTATGTTTTCTATCTGATTAATCATTTATTGCCCGAATTTAAAAATTTAAAATAGTCTCCTACTTTTATTTTATAAAATGAATTTAATGAGGGAGGTACTGTCTTAAGTAAATCGGTTTCTTTTTGTTTAATTTTTATATACTCCTCTAATATTATTGAATTCATGGGTGTTTGATTAGCCCCTTCTTTGCTTTCTCGTTTTTGATCTTCTTCCCGTTCCTGTTCGGCCTTTTCGGCTTCAAGCAGTTTACTCAAAATTTCCTGTTGTCTGGATAATGTTTCTTGTTTAATTCTTTTGTTTACGAGCTCGGTTTCTGTTTGTTCCATCTCTTTTACTAATTTATCAAGATTACCTAAGCCCGCCTTTCCATCTTTATTCTCTAGTCTGTTTATTTCTTGCATGGCCTGTCTAATCATTTGCTGTTCTCTTGCCATCTTAGCAAGTTTTTCACTCATTGTACCACTACGATTCCCTTGCTGACCAGGAGCTTGTTGACCTTGTTTTTGCATGTCATCTCTGGCTTTTTGCATGTTTTTATTCAACGTTTCTTGCATTTTACTGAGTTGCGAAAGGCTCTGTTTCTTCTTGCCTTTTCCACCTGGCTTGCTATTTTGCTGCGACTGTTGTAATTGCTCAAGTGCTTCATTTAGCATTAGTGCTAAATTATTAATTGAGGTCATTGCAAATTGTTGATTTCGATTAGCTTCTGCTGTACGACGTTCGCCAAGACTTTCAATAGCTTTGCCTACATTTAAATTTATGGTTTGTATTTCTTTATTTACAACTGATTCAATTTGTGGAACCCTTTTACTTAGAGAATAGAGACTGTCTTCGATCATTTTCAGATTGATTTGAATATCCTTCTGTTTTTGTGTTTGTAACACATATCCGGGGTCATTGTTGCTAATACTTCTTACCTCTTGCATTGTTTTTTCTTGGTCGAATGAACTGCTAAGGAGGTTTTCAAGTACCTCTCTTAATTCTTTGGCATTCACTTCACTTTCTTTTTCTTCTCCTTCTTCCTGCATTTTTTCCAATTTTTTAGAAAGTTCATTCATTTTGGAAGCTGCTTGTTTTTGATTTTGAGCAGCCTTTTTCTGATCTTTTTTTTCTAGATTATCAGAACTTTCTTTTTGTTGCTGATCTATCTGTTGCTGCTCCTTTTCTGGGTTCTCAAAATTGTTTTTTTGTTCCAGTTCCTCATTTTTTTGCTCCAGCTTATTCAGTTCAGACTTCAATTCATCAAATTCTTTCGTTAAAATGTTTTGTTCATTTTTCAGTTTTTGAATGTCTGCATTTTTTTCACTAGACTTTTCACTAAGTGCCTCCTGCTCTTTTGCTAATTCGCTAAGTTTTTCAATAGTTTCACTTAGTTTTTGTTCATATTCCAGCTGTTTATAGAGTTCTAATATTCGATCCAGTTCTTTCTGCAATGATTTATTATCCATCTGCATTTTAGAAAGCTCTTCTCTAGTTTGGTTAGTATTATTTTTATCTAGTAGTTTTTCAATGTTTTTTAATATTTCTCTAGTTTTCTCATCCAGCACATTATTGAACAGGTTCTCTATCTGTTTTTGTTTTTCCAGTATCTTTTCGTTTTGTTCATTCTGTTCAAACTGATTTTGTTTGTTCTCTTTCTGTATATCCTTTACCAGTTCTTCAAGCTCATTTTTGTTTTTGATCAGGGTTTCAACTAATTTTTTTTCTTCATAGGAAAGCTTCGTTTTATTAAGTAGATCCTGATTTAGTTTTTTTGCTTCCTTATCTACCTGAATAGACTTTTTAATGGCCTGTTCCATCTTATCCTTGATTTGCTTAGTGTTTTCTTCCACTTGCTCTTCTATTTCTTTTTCTGAGGGCAATTTCAATATTTTCATAGCCGACCTACTTGCTTTAGGTCCATTAACCCCATCATTATCAAATATTTCAAAATAATATTCAATTTGTTCACCAGGGTTAGCTCCGGCTTCAGTTGCATTCCAGGCGTGAAGGAAATTACTCTGAAGAGTATTCTTGTTGAATGCAATTGATTTTATACTTGGTTTTACTTTGTTTTCTGGGTCCTGGGATACAATTCTGTAATTAAAAGTTAGTTTAGAAAACCCATGGTCATCATTGATTTGCCCCATAAAGTAAAGCAGTTTATTATTGACAGAATCTTGTTTTTCATTGATCTCAATAGCCGGTAACAAATCGGGAATCACCCGGAGTTGATAGCTTACTGCCTGCGATGATTCCACACCCTTATTGATGGGTTTTACACTGTATTCAAGGGTTTTTATGACTTTATATGAAAAATTGAAGGCATTGTTATTTGCTTGCCCGATCAGAAATTTTTTGCTGTCTATTTTTATATCAAGCTGCTCACTGTTTTGAGCATTAAATTTCCAATTAATTTTAGATCCTTCAGGCACAGTTAGGTCTCCAGAATTCTCAAAAGCATCATTGTGCTTATTCAAGTATGCCGGATATTCAATAAACACTTCAAAATCAATAATGCTTGGTTTGGCTTTAACTTCTAGCAAATAGTCGGTAGAACTAAATTCACCACCCCGAAGTCTTATTTTCTTATTTTTTTGAAGATTCTTGAATGTGTAATTAAAGCGTATGTTATTTTCTCTGTTTAGCTTAAAGGTATTAATTCCATCTTCAAGATAAAGTTCAGATGGGATCTCATTGCCGGTAAGCTTTACCATTAGGGTATAATCGCTTCCCTGAACAGCTGAAAAATTTTGGTTTAGTATTTCGAAGCGGAATGGTGCTTTTTTTATAAATCGTTTATTATGATTGATTAATCGCTCGGTGCTTTCACTTAAAATAGATGGAGAAGCAAAAAAAATAAAAACAATAAGGGCCATTGGAGCTACCGCATATTTTAAATATTTACGATTTTCTTTTATGTGTATTGCTGAGGTAAACGGTACTGACCTGAGGTCTGCAATTTTCTGATTGATGCTCGCATCAATGAGTGAGCGCTGTTCAGGATTTAAATCGCAAAGTTTTTTTAATTGAAGTGTGTTCAACAGTTTATCTTTTACCGGCGCAAAATGCTGTCCGATGATAGCTGAAGCTTGTTCATGGGATAGCGTTTTCCCCAATTGGAAGTACGACAACAGTGGAATTAGAATATAAGCGGCAATAACAAAGAGGTTTGTGACAATAAAAGTATAGAAAAGTATACTTCGGACAATTGGATCAAAATGACCAAAATATTCAGCCATTGTAACAACAATATAAGCTACAAAGAGTGATGAAGCTAGGAATATAGAGCCCTTTACAACCTTATTAAGGTAATATTTATGGATAAAATCGTCAATTTTTTCAATTAGGTAGACGTAGTTTTCCTCTGAAGCCTTCATGGTTAATTTACACGTCAATTTATTAAATGAAATTAGTGAAATATGTTCATTATTGGTAAAATCTTCGTTAAACAATACCTATTAAGAACGTGTTTGCAACTATTACTATTGCTTTTTCATCAGAACTACCACATTTGCTACTTTTCTTTGTCCTTCATGATCCCATTTTTTATTATCTGTTGGGAAATTCACAACGCCGTTTTCTTTGTAGTTATTGATCCATAATGTCGTAGATCCGCCACCGTCTAGATTTATTGCATCATCAGCATTGAGCCAGCCCATCATTTTTGTAAGTTCGAATAAACTCATTCCGGCAGAGTTGCTGTTCCGCCCATCGACTGTGATAAACAAGATCCGTTTGTTTTTTGTAATTGCTACCGCTGTTCTAGGGTGCCGGGTTTTGTTGAATGAATTATCATAATCCAGTTTTTCATGTATTTGATCTAGGATGAGGAGTGGTCCGCTTACCATTATATCTTCTCCTGTAAGTGATTTTTCCCAATACGGTGTTCCATCCCATTTGACAATACTGATCTTACCTTTGTTTATTACAAGTGCCGAACGCTGGTGTCCAGCTCTGTTTCCATTTTTTCCAAGCCGATTCTCGTTTATTACCTTCCCGTCAGCTTTAATATAATCAACCGATCCTCCATTTGCAATATCAAAGAAAGTTCCATTAAGGGCAGCGATTGCATTTGCTTGTGTTCCGAAGTCACTTGTAGTAATTAGCTTTTTGGGATCATAGCCAATATCAAATTCAAGCTTTTTCTTTGGTTTAATTTCCAGGACACTTACAAACTGATTGGAGTTGAAAAGAGTATTTTGAAACCAGAATGTTTTCAGGACAACTCCTTGACTGATCTTTTCTTTTTTCCATTCCGCATTTACCACAGCAAGAGAATCGGATTGGGCAAAAAGTCCAAAAGTTATTAAAATTGAAAAGTAGGTGCTAAATAAAAATGCTTTCATTTTTTTTATACTAATATATTGAATACCCACCTATAAAAAAGCCCCATGACAAAACTGTCATGGGGCTTTTGAGAGTATGAGCTTTATTTCTTTGGATCTAAAGCTTCCTCAATGCGGGCAAGTACATCTTCAAGATGTGATTTGATCACCGTACTAGAGTATTTTGGTATAGATGACTTAACCTGAGCTGATAATAACTTAAGTTCCTGTCTTGCCATTGGACGGATATCAGACTGGGATACATCTATCTGTGGACCAGCAAATGCTGCAAATTGAGGTGGAACTGGATTTTCATTCTCATTTAACAGGTAAGACATTCTTTCAATATAAGCTCTCTGTAAATTACGACGGTAGGTATCTATATTAGCACCTGTCTTTAATTCTGACCAGATACCATTTCTAAGATCTGAAAGTAGTTCTCCCATATCATATGCATTGGCACCGTTTTTCACAGAATTATCGATCACCCTACTTAAACGTGAAAAGTCAAGGATTCCGTTTAAAACGCCAACCTGTGTTCTTCTGAGACGATCAACAATTCCCGCATTATCAAATTTATTTAATACTTGTTGATCAAGCATCCATGTTGGTGTCAGGAAAGCCTGGTCATTAATGAATTTAAGTGCAGTTTTTTGTTTTGCTTTAGCAACATGGGTATAAACTGGTCCCTTTTGCTCATATGTTTTATCGTTTTCATAGATTCCACCAATATTAGAACGTACATGACCCATATAACGATTCCATTGTCCTAGAACCTCACCATAAAGTTCTTTTAGGTTATCGTAAGGCTTACCTTCTTCATAGGTCCATTTTTCGATATTTGGAAGAATACGCTTTAAGTTAGCAATTCCGTATTGAGATGCCTTTACCGCATCATCACCCAGATCTTCAGATTGAGCTCTTGGATCAATGGGATTACCGGTTTGCTGACCATAGAAATAAACCGGGTTTCCAGACCTTTCAATGGTCCATTTATTTAAAGTTTTTGCTTCTTCTTCTGGGGTTTGATTATCAAACCAAGAATATCCCCATTTGATGGCCCATTTATCATAATCACCAATGCCAGGGTATAAAACAACTCCTTCATCACCAGGTTGTGCGATATAGTTGAAGCGGGCATAGTCCATGATTGAAGGTGCAGTACCCCCCATTCTTTTTGTGAAAGAAGGAGAACGAAGTGAATCAACAGGGTAGGCAACGCTTGATCCAAAATTATGTGGAAGTCCTAAAGTATGTCCAACTTCATGAGATGAAACAAAACGAATCAATTGGCCCATTACTTCATCTTTAAATTTCGGAGTTCGAGCATCTGGGTTTATTGCAGCAGTTTGAACAAAGAACCAGTTGCGAACAAGGTTCATTACATTATGGTACCAACCAATGTCAGATTCCATAATTTCGCCCGAGCGCGGATCAGAAATATGTGGTCCATATGCATTGGCAATGTTTGATGCAAAATAACGAATTACAGAATAACGAGCATCTTCAGGTGACCAATCAGGGTCATTGGTTGGAGCCTCTAATGCAGTGATCGCATTTTTAAATCCAGCTGCTTCAAATGCTGCATTCCAATCTTTTACACCTGCAATCAGATATGGTCTCCATTTTACTGGTGTAGCTGGATCTATATAGTAAACAATTTGTTTTTTAGGTTCAACTAATTCGCCACGTTTATACGCTTCAGGATCTTTTGGTTCGAGTTTCCAGCGGTGGATATATCTTGTAACCTGTGCTTTTTGAGCATCAAGACCATAATCGGTTTGACTTTGTCCGAAAAATCCGACTCTATCATCCGAAAAACGTGCTTTGTAAGGATTTTTAGGTAATAATAACATCGAATTATGGATTTCAACGGTCATTGAACCGATTGATTTGTCGCCAGGAGCGTCTGAAGCACGGTATGTTTTTAAAGAACGCACCTCAATATTGGTTGGAAAAGATTTGATCGTATCAATATAGGTACGAGATTCATCCATTACACTAATTTTATATTGGGTACGAACTTGTTGAGGTAATCCAAGCGACTGTACATCTTTTGAAAACAATTCTGTCACATCGATTACTACCGAAGCGGCATCTTTATTGATTGCTTTGATATCAAAAGCCGATAATACTGCTTCTAAATTCGAGTTTTTTACGGATTCAAACATGTCTGTTTTTTGGCCGGCAATGTTTCGGTAAGAAGGGATGCGGATAAATACCTGCTTATCGCGTTTTTGCCATTTCCAGATCTGCTCATTTAATTCTTCACCTCCATAGGTTCCATCAACAGTAGGTGTTTTTGCATAGCGGGTAACCACGAGCATTTCGCGATTAAATAGGGAATCGGGAATCTCGTAGAAATATTTGCCATCCAGACGATGTACTTTGAAAAGCCCCTCATCTGTTTTTGCTTTTTCTGTAATTACCTCTTTATATGGCTTAATGCCTGATTTAGGTGGAGCAGGCGCTGCGGCCGGTGTAACCGGTTTTGTGGGCTCTTGAGCTGGTGGAGCATCACTCCTTCTTCGGTCTTGAGCTTGTATGTCATTCAAACCCATTGCAATTAAAAGTGCTGCCAAAGCAGTAGCCCGTATGTTGCGTAATTTTGTTGTCATAGTCAATTTTTATAATGGTTTAGTTTATTGTAATCTACAAATTTAGAATTTGAACCGAATATGTATAGTATTTATTAGTTTATACTAATAAAATTACAGAACGATGAGAAGTTTGTACAAAGTCTCATTTGAGGTAATTTAGATGCGTAAAAAAAATCAACTTCCTTTTTTTGTGTTTCTTTTGCCATTTAATTTAACTATAACTTCACCGAATTCAACTGCTTAAGTAAATTCTTTTTTGTTTTTATAGAAATTAATATGTTTATCAATCTAAACTATTAAGCGATGAAAGGTGTTTCAAATTTTTTCTTAATTCTGGTTGTATTTCTTGGTTCCTGTTCAAGTTCTGAACCTGCAGTTTGTGAAAATATGGTCTGCACCAAAGAATTCAGAACGATAACGGTTAAATTTATTGATGATTATGGGAATCCTATGCTTGTAAATGACTTTAGTGCAGTAAACAAGCGGACTGGCCGATCAATGAGTCAGACTAATAGTATACAAGGTCTGGGAATTTATGTAGTGGCAAGCGACGCTGACCAAAAAGAACTTTCTGAGAAAGGCGATATATTATTAGTTTCGGCAAGTAATCCTAAGAACAATTCTAAGCTTACGGCTGAGTTTGTCATTTCTGGAGGGCTATGTATTTGCCATGTTAGTAAAATATCTGGTCCTGAAATAATAAAGATCTAGGCAATATTTTTAAATTATACGAGTTATAAACAATTAAATTCTTTGGATATATTTTTAAATGGCCTAGAGATTCTCAAAAGGTATATCCATGATTTCAAAGCTTTTCCAGCCATTAAAATCAAAATGCCACCATTCATTATTCAGAACATTGAATCCGTTTTTTTCCATAGTTAAACGTAGCAAATCTCTGTTTAGGATAATCGATGGAAGTAGATCTTTGAAATTGGCGGCAGCCTCTGGAGCGAAGCTGTCGTATGGGGTGGGCATTTCCAATTCTTTTCCAGTGCGGAGATTGATCAAAGTTAAATCGATTGCGCAACCGCGGTTATGCCTTGATCCGTCTTTTGGGTTGGCAACAAAACTTTTATCGGTAGCAATATCAAAGAATTTAACCGTAACACTGTAGGGTCGGTATCCGTCAAAGATTTTCAAGCCCAGGCCCAATTTGTTTAATTCCTTTTGAACTTTGCTAAGCGCTTCAACCACTGGGAGCCTTGCAAAGGCTTTTGCTTGTTTATACACCGCTTGTTTTGCAAAGTTATTTTTGCTGGCATAACGTATATCCAGCTTTAAATTGGGTATGAATTTCTTAATTTCAACAAGCTCCTTATTCTTGTCAATCAGTAAAGATGCTTTATATGCCTGTAAATCATTTATGATTAGTAATCCAAAAGGGTTGTTTTGCTGAGCCTGAGTTTTCAGGCAGCTAAAAAAGAGGATTAATAAAAAGATTTTCCGCATCATCTATTCGATACGATCAGTAGATCCAGATCTTTCATTGGGATATTAAAACGATCAGAAAGGTCTTTATTGGTTAGTTTACCTTGATATAAATAAATTGCATTCCGAATTCCCGGTCTTTCCCAGATCAGATTCATGATTCCTCCCATTTCACCAATATCAACAAGAATTGGAGTAAATATATTGGTTAGGGCATATGTTGCCGTACGAGAAACACGAGAAGCAATATTAGGTACGCAATAATGGATCACATCATGCTTTCTAAAGGTTGGAACTTTATGATTAGTGATACTTGAAGTTTCGAAACATCCTCCCTGATCAATGCTTACATCAATAATTACAGAATTTGGCTTCATTTTACTCACCGTTTCTTCTGAAACGATACATGGACTTCTTCCGTGTTCGGCACGGATTGCTCCAATTGCAACATCGCAGCTAAAAAGAGATTTTTGAAGAACAATTGGTTGAATAACTGAAGTAAAAACACGGCTTCCGATATTGTTTTGAAGTCTGCGAAGTTTATAAATGGAACTGTCAAAAACTTTCACTTCTGCCCCCAATGCAAGTGCTGTCCTTGCTGCGTATTCACCTACAGTTCCTGCACCTAAAATAACTATTTCTGTAGGTGGAACTCCAGTAATTCCTCCTAGCATTAGTCCCTTGCCTTCAAAAACATTGCTCAGATATTCGGCAGCAATTAATATAGAGGTAGCCCCAACAATTTCACTCATAGCCCTAACCACTGTCAAAACATTACCTTCATCTCTAAGATATTCAAATGAAAGGGCAGTGATGTTCTTCTTCATCAAAGACTGAAGATACTCCACTTTTATGGTTGACATTTGCAGCGCAGAGAACAATACCTGTCCCATCTTCATCATGGATACTTCATCTTCTGTGGGTGGGGCAATTTTAATAATCAGGTCGGCTTTATAAACCTCCTTTTTGTCATAAACGATCATGGCGCCCTGTTCACTATAATGATTATCATTAAAGTTGGCAGCAAGTCCGGCACCCGCCTCAATA
Organism: Sphingobacteriaceae bacterium; assembly: GCA_947479815.1. Lineage (GTDB taxonomy): Bacteria > Bacteroidota > Bacteroidia > Sphingobacteriales > Sphingobacteriaceae > Daejeonella. The sequence goes on along the minus strand of CANKAT010000011.1, from coordinate 8,931 downwards.
ACTACTTCATGTCCATTTTGAACAAGTAATCCAACAGATAAAGGGGTAAGCGCAATCCTGTTTTCCTGAAATGAGGTTTCTTTTGGAATTCCAATATAAAGGCTATTTTTTTTGTTTTTAACCGCTAACATCGCCTCTTGCGGCTGCATCATGGCCTGTTTTGCAATGTCTGATAATACACTCATCATGTGGATTTTAATAAGGAATAGGAAGGTACGAAATTTTTAAAAATTGGGAACTCTTAAATTCAGATAAAATCCGTTTTAAATTATTTTGGCAGAAATTTTCCGGGATCCCTGTTCATCTTCAACTATTTTTAGTTCAATAAAATGTTCAGGCCATAGACCCGGGATCATTTCTGGCCATTCGATAAAACAGTATTCGCCCGACATTAGGTATTCTTCAAAGCCAATGTCAAATGCTTCTAATTCATTTTTAATTCGAAAGAAGTCAAAATGATATATTTTCCCCTTCGCGAAAACGTACTCGTTGACTATGGAGTATGTCGGACTGCTCACATTATCTACCATACCCAATTGAAGGCATAATGATTTGATCAGAGTCGTTTTCCCAGCTCCCATTTCACCCCTAAACAAAAATATCTTTTCGTTTCCAGCAAATTTTAGCAAGGAAGATGCTGCGATTGGCAGTTTATTTTGATGATCGATTAGAATTTCCATATCCCAAAAATAAATAAAGAATTATTTTGGGCTATAGGTTACGAAAGGAACAATCATTTCTTCCATTGAAATACCACCATGTTGGAAGGTTTCATTAAAATAATTAACAAAGTGGTTATAGTTATTCGGGTACACAAAATAACTATCCTCTTTTGCAAAAATAAAACCGGAGCTCATGTGAAGTTTTGGAAGCATTGCTTCATGTGGATTTTTAATATGGAATACCTCTTTTGGATTAAAACTCAGATTTTTACCTTGTTTATACCTCAAATTGGAATTCGTGTTCTTATCGCCGACTACTTTTCTTGGATGTTTAACCCGTATCGTTCCATGGTCGGTGGTAATGATTAATTTAATATTTTTCTGAGATAGCTTTTTTAACATTTCTAGAAGTGGGGAATGTTCAAACCAGGATAGAGTTAATGAACGGTAGGCCGCTTCATTATTTGCAAGCTCCCTAATCATAGCCATATCGGTTCTTGCATGAGACAGCATATCCACAAAATTATAGACAATAACGTTCAGGTCATTGCCCATTAAGTTATTGATGTTTTCATTAATAATTTTACCCTGCTCAAAAGTTAGGATCTTATTGTAAGAGTGCTTGCACCCTTTTCGCATGACCCTTTGTATTTGGTCGGCAAGAAATTTTTCTTCAAATAGATTCTTGCCACCTTCATCTTCATCATTCTGCCACATATTCGGAAAGCGTCGTTCCATTTCAAGGGGCATTAAACCTGAAAATATAGCATTTCTGGCGTATTGGGTGGCTGTAGGTAAAATGCTGTAATAGGTATCTTCTTCGTCAATTCGGTAATGATCCATTAATAAGGAATTGATCATTTTCCACTGGTCATATCTTAAATTGTCTATCAGAATAAAAAAAGTTGGTTTCTTGACTTCCATGGCAGGAAAAACCTTTTTCACAAATAATTGATTTGAAGTTATAGGCCCGTTATCCGGATCTTTTAGCCACTTCATATAGTTTTTTTCAATGAATTTTGAGAACTGTACATTGGCCTCTGATTTTTGCACAGTTAATATTTCGTGCATCCCTTCATCTTCCAATTTTTCAAGTGATAGCTCCCAATAAACTAATTTTTTATAAAAGTCAACCCACTCCGAAAAATTAAGATTTTCATTAATGGTCATCCCTAGTGCCCTAAAATCTTGACGGTAGGCCATCGATGTTTTTTCACTAATCAGTCGTTTATTATCGATTAGTTTCTTTATCGTAAGAAGAATTTGTTTTGGATTAACCGGTTTGATCAGATAATCATCGATCTTAAATCCAATAGCATCTTCCATCATGTATTCTTCTTCGTTTTTTGTAATGAGAACGATTGGAATATCCGGATCAATTGTTTTTATTTTGGCAAGAGTTTCTAGGCCCGTTAAACCCGGCATATTTTCATCTAGAAATACCAGATCAAAGTTTTCTTTTTTGAAACAATCCAGCGCATCATTTCCGTTAGTAACAGTTTTGATCTTGTATCCCTTTTCATTCAAAAAGAGTATATGTGGTTTTAACAGGTCGATCTCATCGTCTGCCCATAGTATAGTTGTTTCCTGCATTTCACCGTAAATTTAACAAATATTCGGCCATCGAAATTTTTATACATTCAATTGTCATTAAAAATAACAATTTTTGTGTCTTAAGGTTCGCATCTTGAATAAGAAGAAAATAATAAATGATCCTGTTTACGGTTTCATCACCATCCCATCCGATCTGGTATACGATCTGATCCAGCATCCATATGTACAGCGTTTACGCTATATAAAACAACTGGGAATGACTCATCTGGTTTATCCGGGTGCTTTACATACGCGTTTTCATCATGCATTGGGGGCCATGCATTTGATGGGGCTTGCCCTGGAAACTATAAAAAGTAAAGGACAGGCAATTTCTTATGAGGAGGAAGAGGCTGTAATAATTGCAATTTTACTTCATGATATTGGTCATGGACCCTTTTCGCATGCCCTGGAGCACACTATTGTGGATGGAGTTTCGCATGAACATATTTCAACACTCCTGATGGATAATCTAAACCGTGAGTTTGACGGAAAGCTTGGACTAGCTTTAGATATATTCAATAAACGTTATCACAAGAAATTTCTTTATCAATTAGTTTCAGGACAATTAGACCTTGACCGAATGGATTATCTTAATCGAGACAGCTTTTTCACAGGAGTGTCTGAGGGTGTGATAAGCTTTGATCGGATAATAAAAATGTTAGATGTTGTTGATGATCAATTAGTTGTAGAAGAAAAAGGCATTTATTCCATTGAAAAATTTTTAATAGCCCGTAGGCTGATGTACTGGCAGGTTTATCTTCACAAAACCGTTATTGCTGCTGAGCAAATGCTAGTTAAAATATTGGAACGGGCTAAAGAATTGTCGGGTGAGGGAAGAAACTTATTTGCAAGCCCATGCTTTTCCTATTTTTTGAAGAATTCCATAAATAGGGATGAATTTAAAAATGATCCTCAAAATATTGAACGATTTACCAAGCTAGATGATAACGATATATTTACTTCAATAAAGGTTTGGGTTAATGATGAGGATCTTATCCTTTCTACACTTTGCTCACACTTGATCAGCAGGAATTTGTATCAAGTAGAGATTACGAATGAACCTCCGCCAATTGAAATAATCAATGATCTTGCAGATAAAGTGACAGATGAATACGAAATTTCTGATGATGACACTTCTTATTTCGTATTTACTGATACAATTAAGAATAAGGCCTATAGTGTGGGTGATGGAAATATTAAAATATTGATGAAAGATGGTTCTATTCAGGATATTACAAAGGCGTCAGATAATTCAAATCTGGAATCCTTGGCCAGAACAGTACAGAAGTACATACTTTGTTACCTAAAAGAATTAAAAAATGTCAATTAACAGACATGCGAATAAGTTCAAAATTTGTTCGTTAACTTATAACACATAAATTTGTGAAATGCAATTAACTGCACATCAGATTGGATTATTACTTGAGGGGACTGTAGAAGGTAATCCTGACGTGACGGTAAATCAGCTTTCTAAGATAGAGGAGGCTAGTAAAGGTTCATTATCTTTTTTAGCCAATTCCAAGTATGAACAATTTCTTTATACCTCGGGAGCGTCTGTTATTATTATTAATGAAGACTTTATTCTTGCTCATCCCACAAAGGCTACTTTAATTAGGGTTAAGAATGCTTACAGCGCATTTTCAGTGCTTTTAGAAAAGTATGACGAACTTATAAAATCAAAGAAAAGCGGTGTTGAGACACCAAGTTTTATACACCCAAGTGCAATTCTTGGAAAGGATGTATTTATTGGTGCCCTTGCTTATATCGGACCTAATGTTAAAGTAGGTGATGGTACTAAAATCTATCCTAATTCTTACCTTGCAGACAATGTGATTGTAGGTAAGAATGTGACTTTATATGCTGGAGTTAATGTATATTTCAATTGTACCATAGGTGATAATGTGATCATACATTCTGGTGCTATCATAGGTGGTGATGGTTTTGGATTCGTGAAAAATACAGAAGGATCATTCAAGAAGGTAAGTCAGATTGGAAATGTTATTATTGAAGATGATGTAGAAATTGGTTCGAATACCACTATAGATAGGGCTACAATGGGCTCAACCATTATCCGCAAAGGTGTTAAATTAGATAATCTGATCCAGATTGCTCATAATGTTGAAATTGGAGCCAATACAGTGATTGCAGCTCAGACAGGAATTTCAGGAAGTACTAAGATAGGTGAGAACTGTATTATTGGCGGACAGGTAGGCATTGTTGGGCATATTAGTATTGCAAACGGAAGTACTATCGGAGCAAAATCGGGCGTTAATAATTCAATAAAAGAAGAAAATATGAGCTGGAATGGCGTTCCTTTAACATCCGTCAGAGAATCTTTAAAGGTTCAGGTGGTTACTAGACGTTTACCTGATTTGGAAAAGAGGATTGAAGAACTTGAGAATATAATTAAAAAAGGTTTAATGTAATCAGTTTCAGGCTGTACAATTCAATGCTATGAATGTAAAACAAAGAACAATTAAAACTGAAATATCCGTAACTGGAGTTGGATTACATACCGGTCATTTGGCAACGATGACTTTTAAGCCTGCTCCAGAAAACCATGGATATAAGTTTAAGCGCATTGATCTTCCAGGTGCACCCATCATAGATGCTGATGTAGATAATGTTACCGATACCTCAAGAGGTACTACGATTAGTCAAAATGGGGCTAGCGTAAATACTGTTGAGCACGTATTGGCTAGTTTGGTAGGTACCGAAGTTGATAACGTGATTATTGAGCTTGATGGTCCCGAAATTCCAATTATGGATGGAAGCTCGATCATGTTTGTTGAAGCTCTTGAAAAAGCTGGATTTGTTGATCAAGATGCGTATCGTGAATACTATAGCATACCACATAATATTCATTATTCCGAGCCCGATCGTAAGGTTGAGATGGTGGCTATGCCATTGGATGATTATAGATTTACTTGTATGATTGACTACAATTCACCGGTACTAGGTAGTCAGCATGCAGCAATTACAACACTGTCAGAGTTCAAGAAAGAAATTGCATCCTGTCGAACCTTTTGTTTTCTGCATGAGTTGGAAATGCTTTTAAAGCATAATCTGATCAAAGGCGGAGACTTAAATAATGCAATTGTAGTGGTTGATAAGCAGGTTAGTAGAGAAGAACTAAAAAACCTGGCTAAACTCTTTAATCGTGATGACATTGATGTGGCTAAAGAAGGTATTTTAAATAATATTGAGCTTCGACATCAAAATGAGCCTGCCCGTCATAAACTGTTAGATATGATTGGTGACCTGGCCCTTATTGGGGTTCCTTTAAAAGGTCATATCATGGCTGCAAGACCTGGGCATGCTGCAAATGTGGCATTTGCCAGAAAAATAAAGGCACAGATAAAAAAGGAAAAAACCAAAAAGCATGTACAGATCTATAACCCCAACTCAACCCCATTATATGATGTTGTGCAGATCATGAACATTCTGCCGCACAGACAACCGTTTTTGTTCATTGATAAAATTCTTGAGCTTTCAAAAACGCATGTGGTAGGTGTGAAAAATGTAACAATGAACGAAGAGTTTTTCAAGGGCCATTTCCCGGGAACTCCTATATTTCCAGGTGTAATTCAGATTGAGGCTATGGCACAAACTGGAGGAATTTTAGTTCTAAGTACTGTTCCAGATCCCCGAAATTATCTAACTTATTTTTTAAAGATTGATAAAGTAAGATTCCGGGCACAGGTTTTACCGGGCGACACCATAATTTTCCGTTGCGATCTGATGGAACCCATTCGGAGAGGTATTTGTCAAATGAAGGGTGTAGGTATGGTTGGAGAGAAAGTTGTGGTAGAAGCAGAGATGATGGCACAAATAATCAGAATTAAAGAAAGCGAAGTAAGCGTATGATCCAACCCTTAGCATATATACATCCTCAGGCAAAAATTGCCGAAAACGTAGTAATCGAACCATTTGTAACTATTTACGGTGACGTTGTCATTGGCGAGGGTACTTGGATTGGATCGAATGTTACCATTATGGATGGAGCGCGTATTGGTAAAAATTGCCGAATTTTTCCTGGTGCAGTTGTTTCCGCACCTCCACAAGACCTGAAATATAAAGGTGAAGCTTCAACGGTTACTGTTGGTGATAATACGATTATTCGCGAATGTGTAACCTTAAATCGCGGAACCGCCCTTGATAAAAATACAACCACCATTGGCGCTAACTGTTTGCTTATGGCCTATGTTCACGTTGCTCACGATTGTGTTATTGGAAATAATGTGATCATTGCTAACTCGGTGCAATTAGCAGGTCATATTGAAGTTCAAGATTTTGCCTTTATTGGTGGAGCTTCTGCAGTTCATCAGTTTGTTTCAATAGGCGCCCATTCGATTATTTCTGGAGGCTCATTAGTTCGAAAAGATGTACCACCTTATACTAAAGCAGGCCGTGAACCATTATCGTATGTGGGAATAAACTCTGTGGGATTACGACGCAGAGGGTTTTCTTCAGAGCAGATCAATGAAATACAAGGTATTTACCGCACCATCTTCTTGAAAAAATTAAATATTAGCAGGGCTCTTGATATTATTGAAACTGAACGTGAACCAACAGAAATTCGTGATGAGATCCTTGATTTTATCCGAAATTCTAACCGGGGTGTTATGAAAGGCTTTGGTAATTCTTAATACCTGAATCCATTCAATTTATATCCAATATGAAAATTATCCTGGAGCACATTGGACGTCGATTTAACCGCGAATGGATTTTTAGGAACATAAACTATGAATTTGAAAGTGGAAACTCTTATGCTATTCTTGGTGCCAATGGTGCTGGCAAATCAACCTTACTGCAAGTTATTTCAGGAAGCCTAAGCAGTTCTGAGGGAAAGATCAGCTATTTGCATGGTGATACACTAATCGATCAGGAAAAGGTCTTTATCCATCAGAGTATGGCTGCACCCTATCTTGAGCTGATTGAAGAGTTTACACTTACAGAATTGATAGACTTTCATTTCCGTTTCAAGAAATACCGTCAGGGTTTAAACAGGCAGGGTGTTATTGAGCTCCTTGGTTTAAAGAATTCAGAATTTAAAGCTATAAAATATTTTTCTTCGGGTATGAAACAAAGAGTGAAACTTGCCTTAGCTTTTTGCTCGGATACCGATTTATTATTACTGGATGAGCCAGCCTCCAATTTAGATCAGCAGGGTCTTGATTGGTACCTTTCTTTGGCTTCAACTTTTTCTTCAGATCGTTTACTCCTAATTTGTTCAAATCAGGAGCAGGAATATGGTTTTTGTAGCCATCATGTAAACATAGCAGATTATAAATAGGGTTTATAATCCGTAAATCTACTAACGCTGTATCGACTGTTTTCTTTGGAAATTTAATAAAATGCAAGTATCTTTGCACCTCGAAATAATTCAATAGTATCATGGCAAAAGCGTCAGAAATTAAATCAGGAAACATTTTACGTTACAACGGCGAATTAGTGACTGTAGAAGAAATTATTCACCGTACACCAGGTAAAGGCGGCGCTTTTTACATCGGTAAACTTCGTAATATCCGTAGCGGAAAAATAGTTGAAGCAAGAATGGGTACTGATGAGCAGGTAGAAATATGTCGTGTTGAAACAAGTGATTACCAATATCTTTATGAAGAAGGTGATTATTTCGTGATCATGGATAATACAAGCTTTGAGCAATTTAGTGTAGAGAAAAGCCTTTTCGGTTCTGCAGCAAGATTCTTGAAAGAAGGAATGAATGTGATTGTTTCATTTGAAAGTGAAGAGCCAATTATGGCACAGGCACCTTCAAATGTTGAATTGGAAATTACATATACTGAGCCTGCCGTTAAAGGTGATACCTCAACAAATGCATTGAAGAGTGCTACAGTTGAAACTGGCATTGAGATTCGTGTCCCTCTTTTTGTAAATCAGGGAGATAGAGTAAGAGTAGACACTCGTACAGGCGATTATATCGAAAGAGTTAAATAGTTTAGTTTAGTTTAGGTTGATATGACGGTCTTTTCATCGGTGAAGAGGCCGTTTATTTTTATAGGCTTTTCTGGTTTAATGATCATTTCTAAATTTCCTTTGAAATTTAGACCCTGAACAAAGTGAAGGAACTTAGCTGCTACGAAAGCAAAATTCCGCTAAAAACTACGAAGGTCCCTCAACTGATGAAGGGCAGGTTTCGGGATGACATTTGCTTTAAATTTTAATTAATTTTTTTAAAGCGCTATGCAGGTGTCATCCAGAACAGCAGGCAAGCAATGCCGCGCAAAAGGTTTATGAATCTGAAGCACAATTTTTTTTGTCCGCCACGCTCGCTCCAAAGGAGTCCTAAGGACAGACCTTTAATAACCGTTTCTTCCGCCTTGTCCCGTCCCGATAGCTATCGGCAATTACAACCCTAGCCCTCGCAGAACCATTCATAGCAGCAGGCGCAGCGGTGCGGTTTATTCGGGGTAGTTTATTGTTTTTTAAAGGCACTCATGGTCTCGTCGTACCGCCTCGGCTTGGTACTTTTTTGCCCGTCCGAACGGATTCATCCGGGCGGGCTACAGAAAAATGTATCGTCCTAAAAAAAGTTTACAGTTTTTGATTTAATCCTGCAATGCGTTTACAGGTTCTTTTTTATCCTGTAATAGGTTTACAATCTTACTGTTTTTGTTATAATAGTTTTTCCATAATTTCTCCACATTTATCTCTT
>CANKAT010000010.1 GCA_947479815.1 Sphingobacteriaceae bacterium | reverse complement strand
GCAAGTGTTTTAGTAGCACCTTTAAAAGATGAGGTTTGCACTGCGGGCAAAATAATATCTGATACTGAAAGCACTATTGAATTTAAATGGTCTGCTGCGGCTAATGCAGAAAGTTATGAGTTAACTATTAAAAATTTATTGACAAATTCGGTTTCTAATCAACTAACAAGTACTACAAGCTTGGAAGTCACATTAAAGCGAAATACACCCTATTCATGGTTTATAACTTCTAAGTCAAGTAAAAGTCTAACAACGGCTAGTAGCCCTGTCTGGAAATTTTATAATTCAGGTTTAGGCGTGATAAGTTACCCACCCTATCCGGCCGAAATAATTAGCCCAACATTAGGACAAAAAGTATCAGCAACGAATGGCAAAATTACACTTCAATGGCGGGGTTTAGATACCGATAACGATATTGCAAACTATGATGTATATTTTGGAACAACGAATACTCCTGCAATTCTTCAAAGTAAATTAACCGAATCTAGCTTAGCCAATGTAAGCGTAAACTCTGCCACAACCTATTACTGGAAGGTCATAACAAGAGATACAAAAGGCAATACTTCTGATTCAGGAACTTTTCAATTTATGGTTAATTGAGCACTATTTAATTTTTTCTGACTTTTTTGGATATGTTGTAAATCGTCAGCATAAAGGAGAATAAATCTAATTTCTCGATTTTTTTTTAAAATACTAATCCCCCCCCTTCAGCAAATTGGCAACTCATGATATAAGACCATGAAGTTTTAAAATGAACACACGCCAGTATCTAATTTTAACCTATTTTTAGATGCAAAAATCAATATTTGCATTTGTTAATTGGATTTAATTATAAAAGATCTCAGGAATTTATAGTTTAGAATGATGGTTTTTAATACCTTGAATCTGAAAAAATATCCAAAACGCATTTAACAGATTTTAATAAATCAATATGAAAGTTTTAACACTACTATTTTGTTCCATAAGCATGCTTTATACCAATTCAATGAATGCACAAACGGTTTTACCATTGTATGAAGGAGTAATTCCAAATAGTAAACCATCAGCCAATAAAGAAAAATCAGTTACAGATGCGGCTGGGATACTTCGTATTAGCAAAGTATCTGTTCCTACACTTACGATGTATACACCTGAAAAACAATCAGAAAAGCATACTGCAGTAATTATTTGCCCTGGAGGCGGGTACGGCATATTGGCAGCTTCACATGAGGGTGCAGACGTTGCAAGAGCATTTAACGAGATGGGCATTACCGCATTTGTATTAAAATACCGTTTGCCTGACGATTCGATCATGGTAGATAAATCGATTGGCCCCTTGCAAGATGCACAAAGAGCTATTCAACTGGTAAGGGAAAATGCGCAGCAATTTAATCTTGATGGAACAAAAATTGGAATCATGGGCTTCTCTGCTGGCGGTCATTTGGCAGCAAGCGCCTCGACCCGATTTACTGAACAATTGATCGAAAATCCGAAACAAACTTCTCTGCGTCCAGATTTTTCTGTGCTTATCTATCCGGTTATCAGTTTTATGGATGGAATCACACATAAAGGAAGCCGAATGAATTTACTAGGCAAAATTCAGCCACTTGAAACCTTACAAAAATTTTCAAATGAACTGCGTGTAACTGAACAAACACCTCCTGCATTTTTGGTCCATGCTGGTGATGACCCAGCCGTACCCGTTGCAAATAGCCTATCCTATTATGAGGCGCTATTAAAACAAAAAATCTATAGTAATATGATCATTTACCCGCAGGGCGGTCATGGCTTTGGCATGAACAATAAAACCACAAAAGATAAGTATATGCTCAATCTGAAGAACTGGTTAAATTCAATTAATCTATTGTAAATCAATTATTTATATAAATTAAATTTTCAATTTTACGATCCATATCTGAGTGAATAAGAAAGACAAAGTACAAGTGGTAATAACTAAAGTCGCTATTTATTAGAGAATTTCATTTAAACAAAGGGCCCTATCTTTAAATAAAAAAGTAATTAAAAGGATCCTCAAGCATCACCCGTATTTTTCATAATTTTAGCCCTAATGAAATCTCTAGCTCTGCTCCTATTATTTTTCGTGATTTCACTTTGTTATTCTTGTTATTATATAACCAATATTAACGAGGAGCCAGTACCCACATTTACCGAAATTAAGGGAATAAGGTATACAGAAGTAAGACGTTCATTTCAAAACGGTTTATCATTCAATGAGCAGGGCTTTCAACTGGAACCGGAATGGAATATTTACTTTAATGCCGATGATTCGGTCAAGATTTTTAGTCCGGAGAAGAAGCACTACATGACCTACCGTATCTTCCACAGCCATAAGGCACTCTTTCAATTTGCCCGCGAATGGTTCAGAGTGAAACATGTTAGCAAAGACAGTATCCTTTTGCAGGTAATGGCTTTAGAATCACGAGTGGTGAATGAAGATCAATCAACTATCTACATGAAGCTTTACTCAGATGAATACATTAAAAATGTATTAAAAATAGATGCCGCCAAGTTAAAAGCTCCCAGTAGCGAAGACTCGCTTTTTATAAAATACCGGGCTATACAGGCTAACAGCAATTTAGATAGTGCATTTGCTGCAAGAAATCCGGTTGTACTGAATAGCAGGAGTAGAATTACGAGGGTAGAAAAAATCAAACCCACTCTTGACCCCTATTTAGGGCATGTAAATCGATCAGAGGAATATTTATATCCTGAATATCGAATCAATATTGACAAAGCTTATCAGAATTTTCAGTATTCATTCTCGGTGGTAGTTGATCATAATGGGAAAATGCATTTTAAAGATTTCCTCGTTGCCGTTGAACCTGAATTTCTAGAAACTAAAACTAAGGTGGCCAAAGGTATAATTGACATTTACCTGCGTAATACCCTGGATATTAAACCTGGAAATACATTAGGCTTCCTACATTCCAGCCTTATTAATTTACATGTGATAGGGAAGAAATAAAAATATCAAGAGCCTTCCTGAAGGTTAAAATTTTAATCAATATCCCAGATTACTCAAAAAAAAAAATCGCATAAACGGTAGAATGCCAGACGAAAAAAGAAATAAATTCAATATTGAATTATTTAGTTTATAGCAAATTTACCAGCAAATTAGTGAATGATCTTATACAAAAGCTCTTTCATCAATTCGCCATGTTCTGTATTTGCGCTTGCATCTACACCCTTGCTTTTCAGATCACATTCTCGGAGATAGCTGATTATACGAAATACTTTTTCCTTGCTATGGTTCCTTGCAGCATTTTCAAAATCTTTTACAAAATAGGGTGAAACCCCAAGCTCCCGTGCAAGCCCCTGCGGGGAGCGGTCAGTAGCATAATGAACTTTGAGAATCTTACCAAAATAGGAATTAAGGTTTCCCAGCAATAAGAAAATAGGATTATTCTTAGGGTTTTCAGCGAAATAATTAATAATCTGATTCACTTTAAATGCATCCTTGCGGGCTATGGCGTTTTGAAGTTCAAACACATTATATTCCTTACTGATTCCAATATTGTTTTGTATATCATCTGTATTAATCTCCTGACCGGCCTTTACATTAAGCATCAGCTTTTCGAGCTCATTAGAAACTTTGGAGAGATCATTACCTAAATATTCTGCCATGAGTGCCGAGGCCTGGGCTTGAATTTTATATCCTTTCTGATGAACAAAATTTTCAATCCATGCTGAAACTTTATGATCATTAAGACTAGCTGATTCAAATACAATTCCCGTTTTCTCGATGGCTTTATACGTCTTTTTACGCTTATCAAACTTGCCGTTTCGAAAACAAAATACCAGAATTGTACTTTGAAGAGGATTCTCAAAATAGCTTACTAAAGGATCCGCTAATTTTTTATCATCATCTCCATCTTTTCCCCACTTCAATTCCTGAGCTTCCTTAACGAGTATAACCTGATATTCACTCATCATCGGATAACGCTTGGCAGCGTTTAAAATGCTCATGATATCTGAATCCTTACCATAAAAAATACTTTGATTAAAGCCTTTTTCAGCATCATTAAGTACATTTTCTTCAATAAAATCACTGATCTTATCTATGTAATAAGACTCCTCGCCATGTAGCAGGTACACCGGTTTAAACTTCCGGCTTTTGAGATCTTTAATAAGGTCGTTGATATCCATTCTGGTCTTCAAAATTACAAAATATTGTAAATCTTTAAAGGGTAGAATGAAGGTATTAAAATATAATTAAGGGTATTAGGCATATTGAAATGATTTTGTGAAATTTACAGAAATGTTTGAGCCCATACCTTTAAATCTGCCGCCCTATCCTATCCGGATTAAAGAAGAAGGAGATATGACTTTTATTTTTGATGAGATTAGGAAAAAATTTCTGGTACTTACCCCTGAAGAATGGGTCAGGCAGCATCTGGTACAATTTCTGATTCGGGAAAAGTACTATCCACGTTCACTCATACAGCTAGAGGGAGGCTTGAAATTAAATAGTTTACAGAAACGATCAGACATTTTGATTTACAATAATTCCGGCAATAAAATAGTACTTGTTGAATGCAAAGCACCCTCTGTAAAGATCAGCCAGGATACTTTCGATCAGATAGCAAGATATAATTTCATACACCGTGTTCAATGGCTGCTTGTTAGTAATGGCTTACAGCATTTTTGCTGTGAAATTGACTTCGAAAAAGAAAGCTACCGCTTTGTTGAAGAGTTGCCGGAGTATACCTGACAAATTGAATTGTATTTCAGCTCTTGATTAATTTGAATTCTTAAAATTCGATTGAATAAACTACCTTTATAATAATTCTCTTTAAATTGATTTTAACAGGATTATAAAAAAATCTCACTCGTTCTAAATTCATTGTAAAAGATGGCCATTACTTGTGTTTAACCATTTGAAAATTATATGGCTATTTTAATCTTTTTTGTTGCGCATTGGTTCCTATCTCTGTTTTTTCAAACCTTTTTCCAGCACCGTTATGCATCCCACAGAATGTTTACCATGAGTAAAACCTGGGAACGGATCATTTACCTGATGGCTTATATCTTTGAAGGTGCGTCTTTCTTAAACCCACGTGCATATGCATTGATGCATCGTGAGCATCATGCCTATAGCGACACCGAGAAGGACCCGCATTCGCCTCATTTCTTTACAGATATATTTCAGTTAATGAAATCTACCATAATTACTTTCAGAGACCATCTAAATCGCACAAAAGATCCGGAAGCTCGCTTTGTGGGTAATTATCCAGAGTGGCCTTTAATCGACAGAATTGGATCATCTATAGCATCCAGACTGCTTTTTGGAGCGGCTTATACCTGGTTTTATATCGCTTTTGTACCTGTTGGTTCAGAATGGCTTTATCTCTTACTCCCTATTCATTATCTAATGGGGCCACTTCATGGTGCAATTGTAAATTGGTGTGGTCATAAATACGGATATTCGAATTTTGACAATAATGATAAATCAAAAAACACAACTCCATTTGATTTACTAATGCTTGGAGAATTATTCCAAAACAACCACCACAGATTTCCCAATAGTGCCAATTTTGGAAAGAAATGGTTTGAAGTTGATCCGGTTTATCCTGTAATGAAATTAATGCATTTAGTAGGAATCATCAAACTTAAAAAATCAGTTTAGTTAAACTTGCTTGGGGGATTAGACCATAATTTAAAATAAGCAATAAACACTAAATTCCGGTATTCATTTTACTCAAACTTTTGAGAAGAGTTCAAAGGATTGTATTTCAACGATGTCAAATTCAACTATAACCCTCGAAAACATCAGACAATTAGCTGGTCACAAAATCTTGGTTGTTGAAGATAATGCGATGAATATTTTGGTAGCAAAAAAAACGCTAGAAAATTTAGGAGCTGTTGTAGATATTGCAACCAATGGTTTAGAAGCATTAGAAATGGTTGATCCAATGCGTCATAGTATTATTCTTATGGATCTTAATATGCCAGTGATGGATGGTTATGAGGCAAGCAGAAAGATGAGAGAACTAAACATTACCATACCGATTATTGCAATTTCAGCTTGTATACAAAATGAAGTAGAAAAGAATGTTAAAAAAAGTGGCATTAATGAGATTATAATTAAGCCTTTTTTACCTGAAGAACTTTGTAAAACAATTTTGAGTTACACAATCAAAGCAATTCAAATGTAATATGTTTCTAAAAAATCAAAGCGTAGGCCAATGAATATTTAGACTTAATTTTTGTTAATTTAAAGAATTAATCGTAATATTGCAATGAAACATGGGACTAACTAAATCTGAAATATTCTCGGCTGAGCAAAATCAATTGGCTCAATTACTAAAAGCCCTAGCTCATCCGGCACGGATTGCCATCTTACAAGAATTAATGAAGAGTAACACCTGTATATGCGGCGATTTAGTTGAAGAACTTGGTTTAGCTCAGGCAACCATATCACAGCATCTTAAAGAATTAAAAAATGCAGGTTTAATTCAGGGTACAATAGAGGGAGTAAGTGTTTGTTATTGCATCAACCCTGCAACCTGGAAAATGCTCGAAAAAGAAATCAGCGGTTTCTTTTCATCATTTAAACCTGCAATAAACTGCTGTTAAAATTTTTTGAATAGTAACATCGCAATATTACAATTAATAAGAACAATTCCCTATGAAAACTGAAGCTGAAATCAAAGAACTGGTAAGACAAAAGTATAGTGAAATTGCTTTGCAGGATAAGAAAACGAATGAAAGCTCTTGCTGTGGTGCAGGTGAATGCAGCACAGAAGTATATAACATCATGACAGATGATTATAGCAATTTAGAAGGTTACACTGCTGATGCCGACCTTGGATTGGGCTGTGGTTTACCTACCCAGTTTGCGATGATTAAGAAAGGCGATGTAGTAATAGACCTTGGTTCAGGAGCTGGAAACGACTGCTTTGTAGCCCGCGCAGAAACAGGCGAAAGCGGAAAAGTGATCGGAATTGATTTTACTGAAGCAATGATTGCTAAGGCCAGAACAAATGCAGAGAATCTTGGATTCAATAATGTAGAATTCCGTCATGGAGATATTGAGCATATTCCTGTAACAACTGAGAGTGCTGATGTGGTGGTTAGTAATTGTGTATTAAACCTTGTACCAAACAAACACAATGTATTCAGCGAAATTTTCAGAATTTTAAAACCTGGAGGGCACTTCAGTATTTCGGATGTAGTATTAACAGGAGACCTGCCACAAAAAATTAAAAATGCCGCAGAAATGTACGCAGGATGTGTTTCAGGAGCTATTCAAAAAGAAACCTACCTTGAATTGATCCAAATTAATGGCTTCAAAAATCTACAGATTCAAAAAGAAAAAGTAATCAGTATTCCAGATGACATTCTGTTAAATTATCTGAATCCTGATGAAATCTTGGAATTCAAATCTGGCAAAGCAGGTATTTTCAGCATCAGTGTTTTTGCTCAAAAGCCAGCTGATGTTGCCTGTACACCGGGTTGAGGATGTTGCTAACTACTATTAAAAGTATTTTTAGATAAACAAACGCAGATTTTGAAAACTTATGTTTGCTTAAATTAAAGAGCAGAAAGTGATTTAAGTGCTGCCTCTAGGATTTTCAATTTTGAAAGCGCATCTTCTTTTTTGCGTCGCTCATTTTCAACAACGTCTTCTTTAGCATTTTGAATAAATCGTTCATTTGATAATTTAGCCTCAACTGATCTAAGAAAGCCATTCTGATAATCAATTTCCTTTTCAAGCCGATCTCTTTCTAAATCCACGTCAATAGTATTTTCTAGAGAAATAAAGAATTCATCTTTACCAGCCATGAAAGTGTTTGCTCCAGAAACGGGTTCCTTTACAAATTGAGCTGAACTGATATTAGCAAGTTTGAAAATTATAGACAAATAATCATTATATTTTACAGAAGAATTAACTCTTATGCTTAATGGCAAGGATTCTTTAGGAGATATTTGCTTTGCATTTCTAACATTTCTGATTTCAGAAACCACTAGTTTAACAAGATCTATGTCATTTAAAAGCGTGGCATTTACCTTAGCTACAACAGGATAAGGAGCAACAATACAGCAATCTAATTCCTGACGTTCAACAAAAAGGTCATCATGCCACAATTCTTCTGTTAAAAAAGGCATAAAAGGATGAAGTAATTTCAATATCCGCTCAAAATATGCTATGGTTACACGATAAGTTTCCGGATCGATCGGCTGCTGATAAACAGGCTTGATCATTTCAAGATACCAGGCACAGAAATCATCCCAAACCAATTTATAGATTCCCATTAATGAATCTGAAAGCCGGTATTGTTTGTAATTTTCTTCAATTTCAATAAAAGCCTGATTAAATGCAGAGTCGAACCAGTTAATTGCCTGCTGATTAGTGTTTGGCAGGCTTTCATCAACTTCCCAGCCTTTCACAAGCCTAAAGGCATTCCATACCTTATTGGCAAAATTACGACCTTGCTCACAATAGCTTTCATCAAACATTAAATCATTTCCTGCAGGAGAGCATAAAAGCATCCCTACACGCACTCCATCAGCACCATATCTTTCAATCAGATCTATTGGATCAGGTGAATTACCCAATGACTTCGACATTTTTCTACCTTGCTTATCGCGCACAATACCGGTGAGATAAACGTTTTTAAAAGGCGCCTTGCCTCTAAATTCATGCCCAGCCATGATCATTCTTGCCACCCAAAAGAAAAGTATCTCAGGAGCAGTAACTAGGTCATTGGTAGGATAATAATAATTAATATCTGCATTATCAGGGTCTTTAAAGCCATCAAAAACAGAAATTGGCCAAAGCCAGGATGAGAACCAGGTGTCTACAACATCATCGTCTTGTCTGATATCATTTGAATCAGAATCAGGAAACTGATTTTTAAACTCTTGAACTGCTTCCTCTCTTGTTCTGGCTACTACCCACTCTCCTTTTAAATTGTACCATGCCGGTATTCGTTGGCCCCACCATAACTGCCTACTAATACACCAGTCTTTGACATTCTCCATCCAATGCTTGTAGGTATTGATGAACTTTTCAGGAATCAGCTTTACCTCTCCATTCAATACATAGTTCAAGGCTGGCTCAGACATTTCCGACATTTTACAGAACCACTGCATAGAAAGCTTTGGCTCAATAGCGGCATCTGTTCGCTCAGAAAAACCAATCTGCGATTTATATTCTTCTACTTTTTCTAGACTACCAGCCTCTTCAAGCATTTTACTGATCATCTTACGAGCAATAAAACGGTCTTCACCTACCAAGATCTGAGCATTTTCATTTAAGGTGCCATCATCATTTAAAATGTCAATGACTTGTAGCTTATGTTTTACCCCAAGTTCATAATCATTCAGATCATGGGCTGGTGTAACTTTAAGACAACCGGTACCAAATTCCATATCTACATATTCATCCTCAATTACAGGTATTTCTCTGTTTATTAAGGGTATAAATACAGATTTTCCTTTCAGATGATTAAATCTGGAATCGTTAGGATTGATACAAATTGCGGTATCAGCCATAATCGTTTCAGGCCGGGTGGTCGCAATGGTCAGATATGTTTTAGAATCTGTAACTTGGTTTTTTACTTCGTATCGGATATAATATAATTTCTGATTAACTTCTTTGCGGATAACCTCTTCATCAGAAACTGCCGTTTTTCCTTTAGGATCCCAGTTCACCATCCGAATACCACGATAGATCCATCCCTTTTTATATAAATGAATAAAAGTATCTAGTACAGCTTCTGATAGATCTTCCTCCATGGTGAAACGTGTTCTGTCCCAATCACATGAAGCACCAAGCTTCTCTAATTGCTTCAGAATAATACCACCATATTTATCTTTCCATTCATAGGCGTAAGCCAAAAATTCCTCCCTGCTTACATCCTTTTTCTCAATTCCCTTTTCCTTTAGCATCGCTACCACTTTAGCCTCTGTTGCAATCGAAGCATGGTCTGTACCCGGAATCCAGCAGGCATTTTTTCCTTGCATGCGCGCCCTGCGAATCAATACATCCTGTATCGTATTATTCAACATATGACCCATATGCAAGACTCCAGTAACATTCGGTGGAGGTATTACTATAGTATAAGGTTCACGCTCATCAGGAACTGAACGGAAGAATTTTTTATCCAACCAGTATGAATACCACTTATCCTCTGTTTCTCTCGGATTATATGTTTTAGGAATGCTCATTTGCCACAAGGGAATTTAAATTGTAAAAGTACATTTTTGAGAGGTATTTTTTGAATAGAGTCTATCTGTATTTTCAAATTTTTGGTTTTGTTGTGTTTTTGCTTTCCAGAATATTATATTTCTTATCTAACAATAATTTTACTGTTGAACGGCTATGATTGATAAATCATAAAATAAAAATAAAAACCTCTTATTTTTCTAAAATTCTAGGTTTTTTTCTAACTAATTTAAGGTTAAGGTGCCTAATTTTAGGGTTCAATAAATAGTTTCGTAAAATTCTATTCCTTGCTTTTCGTTTTTAACCCTTATTTTTATTTTTATTACTAACCAATAATTATTAAACCATGAATTACATTAAACTATTTTTTTTAGCAGGACTATGCCTATTCAATTTGCAAGCTAATGCACAGCATGACTCAAAACCTGTCAAAAAGCCTGTATTCATTGATAAATCCAGCATGGATCTGACTAAAAATCCAGGAGATGATTTCTATAATTATGCAAGCGGCACTTGGATCAAGAACAATCCTGTTCCTGCAAAGGAAACCAGATGGGGTAGTTTTAATCTGTTGCGTGACTTTAATATTAATGCTGTAAAAACAATTCTGGCAGAATCGGCAAACAATAAAAAAGCAGTAGCTGGATCAGTTGAAAAACGAGTAGGCGACTTCTACATGGCTGGCATGGATAGTTTAACTATTGAAAAACTAGGCTATTCTCCAATCAAACCGGATCTTGAGAAACTAAATCAGATCTCTGATCTGAATGGAATAATTAATCATGCTGCGAGCATGCGTACCTATGGTGGCGGTTCTCCGTTTTTCGGTTTCAGTGTCGGACAAGATAGAAAATACGTTAAAAATATTGTTCCTCAGTTAAGCCAGGGTGGCACAACTCTTCCAGACCGTGATTATTATCTAAAGAGTGACGCAAGGAGCCTGATTATTCAAAAATCTTATAAAAATTACATTACGAGTTTGTTCAGCCTTTCAGGATCATCTCCAGCAGAAGCCGAAAAAGCAGCTGAAACAATTTTCAACTTAGAAAAGACTCTCGCATCAGCACAAATGAGCCGGGTTGAAATGCGTGATCCTTATAAAACCTATAATAAGTTTTCAGTAACAGATTTCAGTAAAACCACTTCAAATCTGAACTGGCAGAGCTTAATGCCATTAATGAAAGTAAGTGGACAGGATACGGTTTTAGTAAATTCTCCTAAATTCTTTAGTGCATTAAATGGATTACTTAGCTCAACTCCTGTCAATGATCTTAAAACCTATTTAAAATGGAATGTTCTCAAATCTTCAGCACCTTATCTTAGTTCTGAATTTGTGAATGCAAGTTTTGCCTTTAATCAGATTCTTACTGGCCAAAAGGTTCAAACACCGCGCTGGCAGCGTATGTCTTCATTAACTGACGGTACTGTTGGTGATCTTCTTGGTCAGATCTATGTTAAAAAACATTTTAAACCTGAGGCAAAAGCTAGAATGCAGGAATTGGTGGGCAACCTAGTAAAGGCTTATGAAATACGGATCAAAAATCTAGATTGGATGACCGATGCAACCAAACAAAAAGCATTGGATAAATTACATGCATTTACTCCAAAGATTGCTTATCCTGATAAATGGAAAGAATACCAGGGCCTTGAGATCAAGAGAGGATCATTCTTTCAAAATCTAAGAAATGCAGGTGAATGGGGATATACCGAAATGGTCAATCAACTTGGAAAACCGGTAGATAAAAGCCGCTGGGGTATGACTCCTCCAACAGTAAATGCCTATTACAATGCCGTTAACAATGAAATTGTATTCCCAGCTGGAATTCTTCAATTCCCATTTTTTGACCCGAATGCAGATGATGCAGTGAACTATGGTGGAATTGGAGCTGTGATTGGCCATGAAATATCCCATGGATTTGATGATTCAGGTAGTCAATATGATAAAGACGGAACATTACGTAACTGGTGGACTGATGTAGACCGTGCACGTTTTAAAGTAAAAGCTACTGCATTACAGGAACAATTTGATGCATATACAGTCTTGGATACTATTCATGTAAACGGAAAGCTTACACTAGGTGAAAATATTGGTGATCTTGGCGGATTAAATGCAGCATATGAAGCCTTTAAAATGACTAAACAAGGTCAAAGTAATGTTAAAATTGATGGATTTACTCCGGATCAGCGATTTTTCCTTTCATGGGCACAGGTTTGGAAAGGTAATATCCTGAATGAATCTGCGGCACAATTAATCGTAACTGATACCCATTCGCCAGGGCCATATCGCACAATTGGTGCACCTGTTAATATGGATGCATGGTATAATGCATTCGATATTAAACCAGGAAATAAACTTTATAAAAAACCAGAGGAGCGAATTAAAATCTGGTAAAATCATTGAAATAGTTCAAAAAGCCCTTTGTTTAGGTTAAGCAAAGGGCTTTTTAATTAATTTGTATCAATAAGCATAAATTCTTACTAAGAAACCGGTAAAATTTAAGTTTAATTTGTGGTATCTGATTAACCTTGAATTGATCATGCAAAAAAGAAAATGTACTAAGTACTTCCTGATCATTTTATGCTTTTTGGGTTTCGAACTTCAAGCACAGATAAAAAATCAGGAATTTAAACTAATGCTAGACAATTTGTATGAACACCATGTTCCACTTATATCTGTAGAAGATCTAATTAAGCTAAACAAAAAAGAAGTATACATTTTGGACACTCGCGAAGAAGAAGAATTCAATGTTAGCCATATAAAAAACGCGCGCAATGTAGGATACTTCTGGTTTGATATGCGTAAACTATATGATATCCCAATTAACGCCACTATTGTTGTGTATTGTTCTGTTGGAATGAGGAGCGAAAAAATTGGCAAAAAGCTATTAGATGCCGGATATAAAAACGTCTATAATCTATACGGCAGCCTTTTTGAATGGGTAAACCAGGGTAAGCCTGTATACAAAAACAATGCTGTTCAAACCTCTGAAATTCATACCTATACTGAATCCTGGAGCCGATGGGTAAGCCGTGGCACAAAAGTTAATTAACTCCAATTCAAATTATTTCACTTTACTATGGATCACTTAAGCTTTGTAATGACCTCAGATGGTTCAAAAACCATTTTCAATGAACAGGTGGGTGAGAATTATCATTCCCGACACGGAGCATTACAGGAAAGTAAACATGTATTTTTACATTCCGGGCTCAATTATTACCTGGAAGGAAAGGCAGAAAAAAAAGCATCCATCCTGGAAGTTGGTTTCGGAACGGGCTTAAACTTTTTAGTTACAGCTGAACATTGTATAAAAAACCAGATCCAATTGAGTTATACTGGAATAGAAGCCTTTCCCCTCACTCAGAGTATGATCACTGAAACAGGTTATAATGAATATATATCAGAAAAATTATGGGACTCATTCCTAATTAATTATTCAGTTGCACTGAATAGTATGACCCAAATAAACGATGCTTGTTCGCTCCAAATTGCAGCTAAAAAATTACTTGATTTCCAATCAGAAAACCTATTTGATGTAATCTACTTCGATGCCTTTGCTGCTGTTCACCAACCTGAAATGTGGAATTTAGAATCACTCAATCAGATCTGCAAATTTGTAAAGCCGGGTGGTGTATTTGTAACCTATGCAATCACTGGGGAACTTAAAAGGGCCATGAAGAGTCTCGGTTTTTCAATTGAAAAAGCACCCGGAGCTGCAGGAAAGAGGGAAATGCTTAGATCAGTCAAATTGTAAAAAACAAAAACCCTATTTTTACCTGAAATATTTCCATATCATGTCTGCTCCAAATACTATTCCGCCTGTAGGAAGCAATCCTGCATCAGCATTCGAACGCCTTTTAATTATTATGAATACGCTAAGGGAGCAATGCCCATGGGATAAAAAACAGACCATGGAAACACTCAGGCATCTCACTATCGAAGAAACCTATGAACTTTCTGATTCAATACTTGAAGGGAATATAGACGAGATAAAAAAAGAACTAGGAGATATTATGCTCCATCTTGTTTTTTATAGCCGTATTGCATCAGAAACCGAAGACTTTACTATTGTGGATGTACTTAATGGTATTTGTGAGAAGCTTATTCATCGTCACCCGCATATTTATAGCGATGTGATAGTGGAAAATGAGGTAGATGTAAAACGAAACTGGGAACAGCTAAAATTAAAAGAAGGTAACAAATCAGTTCTGGAAGGTGTCCCCCTTTCATTACCTGCATTGATCAAGGCATCAAGAATTCAGGAAAAAGCCCGCGGAGTAGGTTTCGATTGGGAAGAAAAATCACAAGTATGGGAAAAGGTTGAGGAAGAATTAAGAGAATTCAGAGATGAGTTTAACACAGTTGAAAACACGGCAATCGATAAGGAGAAGGCCGAAGCTGAATTTGGAGATCTGCTCTTTTCTTTGATAAACTATGCTCGGTTCATTGATATAAACCCTGAAGATGCACTTGAGAAGACCAATAAAAAATTCATCAAACGTTTTCAATACCTTGAGAGCAAAGCTAAAGAGCTAGGTAAAAACCTGAAGGATATGACTTTGACAGAAATGGATGTTTTTTGGAATGAAGCAAAAAACAGTTAAAAATTTCCTATAATTAAATGATTCAACGTAAACATTGATGTTTTAGGTTAATAAGATCTAAAATTACTTAAATCGAATTGCCTTAAGTGGCGAAATTCTGGCAACCAGCAATGAAGGAATAAGAAGTACCATTAAACTAATGAGTAAGGTGCCTGCATTAAGTAAAAGAATATCCTGAATATCTAATTGAACCGGAACAAAACTCATATAATAGGAAGACTGATCCAACGTGAAAAAGTGAGTATGATACTGAAATAGACCTAATCCGATTCCAAGTAAATTTCCACTCAACAAGCCAATTCCGATCAGATAAGTGGCATTATACAAAAATATTTTACGAATATTCCAATTAGAACTTCCCAAAGCTTTCAATATTCCAATCATATTGGTACGTTCCAGGATCATGATCAATAAGGCAGATATCATATTGATCACCGCAACGGCCATCATTAGGATCAGAATTACCTGAGTATTCACATCTAATAAAGACAACCAATCAAAAATTGTAGGATAATATTCCTTTACCGTATAGGATTTGAGCTCAACTCCAAGGTCTTCATAAACCTTTTTCTCAACGATATCCAGGTCTTTAAAATCGTTAACTCTTAACTCATAACCACCAACCTGTAAAGGTTTCCAATTGTTAAGACTTCTGACCAATTCCAGATCGCCAATCACAAATATTTTATCAACCTCTTCAACACCCAGATCATAGATGCCTGTAATTTCAAATTTTCTTTTTCTGAGTGAATTTTCAATAAAATACATCAGGAAGTCATCCCCTACCTTCAAATTTAGCCTATCGGCAGTATATTTCGAAATTAATATCTGGGATCGTGATTTAACAGAATCTGAAAAATCTATCACATTACCCGCAACAAGTATTTTTTTAAAATATTCCCAGTTATACGATTGATCAACCCCTTTTAATACCACACCCTCGGCTTCATCACCTGCATTGATAATGCCTGGTTTTGTAGCAAATGGCTGTATAAATGAAATTCCTGAGGTTGTACTAATTTTTTTGAGCTCAGACTTTGAAATACTAAAGGGAGTGTTTTCGTAAGATGTATTCAGGTCAAGTTTAACAATCTGAATATCTCCAGAAAAACCCCTAACCTTTTCTCTGATCTCAGATTTAAAACCTTTAACGATAGCTACAGCCAAAATCATTACGGCAAGGCCAAGCATAATTCCAAGAATTGCGATACGCACAATTAGCTTTGAAAAAGTACGTTTAGAGTTAAACGTAATGCGTTTTGCGATGAAAAAAGGTAAATTCAATCCTGAAATAGTTTTTTTGTACCTTAGCAAAGATGCATTTTTTTTAATTTCGTTTCAGAAACAATTAGCCATAAAGGTTCATTTTT
The DNA here is from genome assembly GCA_947479815.1 of Sphingobacteriaceae bacterium. Taxonomy (GTDB): domain Bacteria; phylum Bacteroidota; class Bacteroidia; order Sphingobacteriales; family Sphingobacteriaceae; genus Daejeonella. Next base: position 44,696 of record CANKAT010000010.1, on the reverse strand, counting down.
ACTTGATTTAATACTACCCTATCATGTTCCGTTTTAGATATTTATTTATAGCCGTATTTACTTTAATTGCCTACAGATCATCAGCGCAGCAGATACAAACAGGTAGAAATCCGGTTCCTGATCCCAGAAATATTAAAATTGAAAGCATTGACAAAGTTCGTGGTAAGCTACGTACCGGAGCAGAACAAACAGAACTTTACCTTCCATATCTAAAAGGAAAACGGATAGGAATGGTAGTTAATCCAACTTCTGTTATAGGAAGCACTACAGTTGTAGATAGTTTATTAGCACTAGGTGTTAAAATAGTTAAAATATTTGGCCCTGAACACGGGTTTCGCGGTGATGCAAGTGCAGGAATTCATGTGGATGATAGCTTTGATGCAAAAACTGGCATACCGGCGATATCTTTATATGGTAAACATAATAAACCAACCAAAGAAGATCTTGCAGATATAGATCTGATGATTTATGACATTCAGGATGTTGGGGTAAGATTTTATACCTATATAAACACACTTCAACATGTAATGGAGGCTTGTGCAGACAATGATAAAGAATTACTCATCCTAGATCGTCCAAACCCCAATGGTTTTTATGTTGACGGACCCATTCTAGATCCAAAATTAAAGTCAGGTATCGGAATAAACCCAATTCCTATTACTCACGGGCTTACCATTGCTGAGTATGCTCAGATGCTAAATGGTGAGCAGTGGCTTCTAAATAAGGTAAAGTGCAAAATTAAGGTGATCAAGAATGCCAATTATAATCATTCAATGCCTTATACATTGCCAGTAAAGCCTTCACCTAACTTGAATACTGCACAGTCTATTTTACTGTATCCATCCCTTTGTTTATTTGAAGGAACTATCATCAGCCAGGGTCGCGGCACCTATTTTCCATTCACAATTCTGGGAAATCCTGACCTAAAAGGGAACTACAAATTTTCATTTGTTCCTACAGGAATAAAAGGCATGAGCGAAACCCCCTTGCATATGAATAAAGAATGTTATGGGATAGATCTACGACAGTACAACACCAATAAGATCCGTAAAGCAGGTGAAATTAATTTGAGCTGGTTAATCGAATTGTATACTGCATACCCATTCAAAGATAAATTCTTTGACTTTAAGCAAAGTAATCAAATGGGCAATTTCGACAAACTTTCAGGTACATATGACCTAAAACAGCAGATCATTGCCGGAAAATCTGAAGAAGAGATCCGCCAAAGCTGGGAACCCGGCTTATCAAAATACAAGTTAATGAGGAAAAAGTATTTACTTTATCCGTAGGATTAAGTTATAGGTTTTAAGTAATAAGTTAAAGGTTATAGGTTATAAGTTTTATTAATAGGTTATAGGTTATAGGTTATAAGTTTTATTAAGTTTAGTTAAATGGTTGATAGAATTGTTTTACTTAATATCCCCCCTTAACTCCGAAATATTAACCCAAAACTGTCAATTGTCAATTAAATAGTATAAAGTTGAAGTTTAGATATTTTATTCTAATTCTTACCTCAGTCCTCATATCTAATATCTAACATCTCAATATGAAAATAGTATTCATGGGTACCCCCGATTTTGCTGTAGCATCTCTGAATGCATTATTGGAAGCAGGATTTGAGCTAGTTGGAGTCATAACAGCTCCAGATAAACCAGCAGGAAGGGGTCAAAAAATTAATGAGTCTGCAGTAAAGCAATTTGCAGTAGAAAAGCGACTAAAAATACTCCAGCCTGTAAAATTAAAGGATCCTGAATTCATTCAGGAATTACGATCATTACATGCAGATCTTCAGGTAGTAGTAGCCTTCAGAATGTTACCTGAAATAGTATGGAATATGCCTGAAAAAGGCACTATAAATCTTCATGGATCTCTACTTCCACAATACAGGGGTGCTGCACCCATAAACTGGGCAATTATTAATGGTGAAAAAGAAAGCGGAGTAAGTACATTCTTCCTGAAGCAAGAGATTGACACAGGCGATATCTTATTTTCGGAGAAGGTAAATATCGAGGAAAAAGATACTGCTGGTGATCTGCATGATAAATTAATGACTGTTGGCGCAAAACTCCTTGTAAAAACAGTAAAAGCAATTGAATCAAGCGATTATGAAGAAATTCCACAGAATATTAAAAAAGGAGAGACTTTAAAATCAGCTCCTAAAATTTTCAGGGAAGATTGTCAGATCAACTGGAATCAACCAGCTATGACGATATACAATCATATTAGAGGTCTCAGTCCCTATCCTGCCGCTTTTTGCCTTTTCCAAGGAAAAACATTGAAGATCTTCCAAGCCGAGGTAAACCATTCAAAACATGCACAAGAACCGGGAAATTTTCAAACCGATCATAAAGAAACTCTCCAATTTGCCTGTGCTGATGGCTTTATTTCTATTCAAGAATTGCAATTGGAAGGTAAAAAGAAAATGAAAACCGATGAATTTTTAAGAGGTATACGCCTGTAGTAGAATTTTTATAGCAGATTCAATTTTTCACTCAGAAATTTTGACATTTCATTAAAATATCGTTTGCTGTTATATCCCATAACCCATTGAATACCTTTGGCTGCATTGGTAATAAAAACCTCATCCGCTTCATTTAAAATATCTGGATTTACTTGTGCTTCAATAAGCTCTATCCCATTTTCTATTGCTAAACGCATCACTACCTGTCTCATCACACCGCCTATACAACCTTCATTTAAAGATGGAGTATATAACTTTTTGTCATATACCACAAATACATTACTGCTGATTGACTCACATAAAAATCCATGTTGATTTAAGATCATTACTTCATCCAATTTATTCTGATTTTTAAAAATGCCAGCAAGAACATAGATCAGAGAATTACAAGTTTTAAGATTGGAAAGTATATTAACCGGTTTCGTCAATTCATCATATACGTCGATAATAAGTCCTTTATTATTGAATGTATACTGACTTTCATTCATGCTTTGGCTCTCCAGTACGTAAGCCATTTTATTTGAATCCGGACTATATAAACCACCTGAGTCACGAAAAACAGTTAGTCTGAATCTTGCATCAGGTCCGGTTTTGTTTCTTCGTGCAAGCTCATCAACTTTCTCTCGTAGAAACCATGAATCTAGATGAAAGCTGTTCTCTAATTTAAGAATTTTCATTCCCTTTAGTACCCTGTCAATATGAAGATCCGAAAATTTCAATTGACCGTTCATATACCTCATTGATTCAAAAAGCCCATCGCCATACCTAAAACCACGGTTACTGACAGGAAATATCTGATGATCAGATGAAATAATACTTCCATTAAAATTAATGAACTGCTTAACCATTCTTATTCTTTTATATAATTACGCCATTTCTCTAGTACTGAGGATATATCTTCCGGTAGTTCAGTTTCAAAATGGATAAACTTTCTTGTTGTAGGGTGTATAAACCCTAAAGATTTAGCATGTAAGGCCTGCCTAGGCAGAATTTCAAAACAGTTCTCAACAAACTGCCGATACTTATTGAATACGGTACCCTTTAAAATCTTGTCGCCACCATAAGTGCTATCATTGAATAATGGATGTCCGATATGCTTCATGTGTGCTCTGATTTGATGAGTACGTCCTGTCTCAAGCTGACATTCGATTAAAGTAACATAATTGAATCGTTCCAAAACCTTATAATGAGTGACTGACCACTTACCTTTAGTTTCATCATCATAAACAGCCATAACCTTACGATCTTTAATACTCCTGCCGATATACCCAGTAACAGTGCCATCTTCAGTAAGATCACCCCAAACAAGCGCTATATACTTTCTAGTGATCGAATGATCAAAGAATTGCTTAGCCAGAAATGTAATCGCCCATTCATTTTTACTAACCAGTAATAATCCAGAGGTATCCTTATCAATTCGATGAACCAAACCGGGACGACCATCATTTCCGGGCATTTGAGGCAATTGCTGTGAATGAAAAACCAATGCATTTACCAGGGTTCCTGTATAATTATTAAAACCGGGATGCACGACCATTCCAGGTGCCTTATTGACCATGATCACATCATCATCTTCATAGATAATATCAATGGCAATATCTTCCGGATACACCTCTGTATCGCGGGGAGGATGAGGCAAAACCATTGAAATTATATCCAGAGGCTTAACTTTATAACTAGCCTTTACTTCCTTTTCGTTTACTAATACGTTACCAGCATCTATTGCATTCTGGATACGATTCCGAGAGGTATTCTCTGTTCGGATAATCAAAAATTTGTCGAGCCTTAATAATGACTGGCCCTTATCCACTACAATGCGCAGGTGTTCATAAAGATCCTGTTCCTCTAAATCCTGATTCTCATCTGTCATACTACAAAATTAAACCTTTGTAAGGATTATCAAGAATAAAGAATCATTGAACCGAATAGAATTAAATGATCTGCAAAAATCATGTATTTATCATGGTGATTGATTAAAAGAATTTACCTTTATTGTTGATATTCAATGGATATACTTTGAACCTGCAGGATTAATAAAAATAGTTATTAAACTAGGTCTGCCTAAAAATGACCTCTAAATAAAAATCGAATGAGAAAAAAACTGTTTTTCCGAATTTTTATTGCCATTCTGATCATTTTTAATTCAGATTCAGCATTTTCACAAAGCGATGTGTCAGGCTTGATAAAATCAGGTCCAGCAGATGCAACAAAACTTGTTCAAGCTTATTTAAAACCACTTTTTAAAGGATTTGGAATAGGATTAAACTCGGGATGGAACAATTCTGCACACGCTAAAAATGCAATGCGTTTTGATCTCCGCCTAGGATTGACTGGAGCGGTTGTTCAGCCAATGGATGAAACTTTTGACCTAACAAAGATCGGATTGTCTACTAATATAAGGCCAATAAATTCAGCTCAAACCCTTGCACCTACCTTTGCTGGAGGGAATTCTTTAAATACGCAGTTAACTGTATATGATTCAGCTAATCAACCCATTGAATCATTCACCATGCCAAAAGGAACTGGCCTAAATATGATACCAGCCCCACAATTACAAGGTTCAATTGGACTTCCGCGAGGTATAGAGCTTTCTGTAAGGGCCATGCCAAAAGTCAACATCGGAACTAATATCGGATCGATAGGAATGTATGGCGCTGGATTAAAGGTTGAATTACTGCCACTTATATCCGGCATGACCGACAAAATATTTCCGATTGATATTGCTGTGGCTGCCGGCTATACCCAATTCAGCTTTGAAGTTCCATTGAATGTTCCTGTCCCATCTGGCTCACTATCTGCAGCTCCTGGTCAGGTACAAGATTTTTCAAACCAGCGGATTGAAGCAAAATTTTCAGGCATCAATACAGAGGCAATCATCTCCAAAAGATTTTTGGTGTTCACTCCATTCTTAAGTTTGGGTTACAATACCGCTAAAACCGATGCCGGGTTAAAGGGGAATTACCCCATCGTTACCGGTGTAACTCCCCTAGGACAAAAAATATATACAAGCTATACGAATCCAGTAACTATTAATCAAACTGATATCAACGGATTCAGAACAACTGTCGGCTTCCAGCTAAACCTTGCTTTTTTCAGAATATATGGATCTTATAGCATGGCTGAATACAATTCATTTAATGGCGGTATCGGGTTGGGCTTGGGGAAATAATATTATTTGAACTATCGAATCAGCCCAAGAATCCGGAAGTACAATGATTGAACTTGATATTCACAGTCCGGTTGAAGAAATCAGAAACCCTTTATTTATAAAAAAAGGGATACAGGTTTTTGTAAAACGAGATGATATGATCCATCCCTATATCTCTGGGAATAAATGGCGTAAGTTAAAGTATTTGTTAAGGGATGCCTATAAACTAAACAAAAAACATCTGGTTACATTCGGAGGTGCTTATTCCAATCATTTACTGGCAACTGCTTGCGCAGGAGCAAAATTCGGGTTTCAAACTACCGGCTTTGTTCGGGGCGAAGAGGTAAAAAACGAAACTCTAACCTTATGCAAGCTATTTGGAATGCAGCTTATTTTCATTGAAAGGGAGAACTATAGACATAAAAAAAACTTGTTTGATCAGCATATTCAAGATCATAACCAAGCTTATTTTATTGATGAGGGAGGTGCTGGATCGCTTGCAATAAAAGGCGTTGCAGAATTAATAAATGAATTACCCGAAGTATATGATCATATATTTTGTGCAGCCGGAACAGGAACTACCGCATCAGGTATTATAAAAGGGATAAGTGAAAGTTCCATTCCAACATTAACACACGTAATTCCGGTATTAAAGGGGGCAGAATTCCTTAAAACTGAAATAGAAGAAAATACGGGTGATAATTCATTTGAGTTTCATGCTGGATATCATTTTGGGGGGTATGCCAAAACTGATGTAGAGCTTTTGACTTTTGTCAAAAAATTTTGCAATACATACGGTATATTAATTGAACCAGTTTATACCGGAAAAATGTTTTTTTCACTGTTTGATCTAATCTCAAAAGATCATTTTAATCGGGGTAGTAAAATTTTAGCAATCCACACGGGTGGTCTATCCGGAATTTCTGGGATGATCAACAGATTTAATTTCTAAGGAAGCAATTTCAGGCAGAAATTATCTAGTTCATACAGAATCACACGGCTCTAAAACATGATCTGAAATTATTGAGATTCAAATAATAGGTTTAAACAGTTTAAACCTATTATTTACTAAAATCGAAAGAAAAAGCCTAAATTTGGTCATATGAGCGCTTTTTTTTATTTTTGGGTCTATTCCATTGACCATGTATAAGCTATCAGTTTCCCCAGAAAAAGTTCACAAATCTCTCAGTAAACATATACTGGCTGATGGTTATGATTTAACTTTTGACATGGAAAAAAGCAATGGGGTTCATATCTATGATTCCAGATATAAACGTACACTTTTAGATTTTTTTACCTGCTTTGCCTCTGTTCCTTTGGGCTATAATCATCCCAAAATGATTCATGATGAAGAGTTTAAAAAAAATCTGATGCTTGCTGCCCTAACCAACCCATCTAACTCAGATATATATACTACTCAATACGCGCAGTTTGTTGAAACTTTTTCGCGTGTTGGAATTCCGGAATACCTTCCTCATGCCTTTTTTATTGCTGGTGGCGGTCTTGCAATTGAAAATGCCTTAAAGGTTGCCATGGATTGGAAAGTTCAGAAGAATTTTGAAAAAGGATATACAAAAGAACGCGGATTAAAAGTTCTACATTTTGAAAAAGCCTTTCATGGTCGTACCGGTTACACGTTAAGTTTAACCAATACAGCGGCCGAAAAAACAAAATGGTTTGCAAAATTTGACTGGCCAAGGGTAAGTATACCTGCTATTAAATTTCCATTCACTGATAATGAATATGAAGATCTTAAAAAGAGAGAATCACTTTCATTAGCACAGATCCAGCAAGCATTTCTGGATAATGAAGATGACATTTGCGCCATAATTATTGAACCCATACAATCAGAAGGTGGTGACAACCATGTACGCCAAGAATTTCTTGAGCAATTACGACGGTTAGCAGATGAAAATGATTGCTTTTTAATATACGATGAAGTTCAAACTGGTGTAGGCCTATCAGGTAAATTTTGGGCTCATGAGCATTTTGGTGAACTTGCACGTCCGGATATACTTGCTTTTGGAAAAAAAATGCAGGTATGTGGAATACTTGTGGGAAATAAAGTAGATGAAATAGAAAGCAATGTTTTCAAAGTATCATCACGGATCAACTCCACTTGGGGAGGAAGTCTTGTAGACATGGTTCGATCTACTCGCATTCTTGAAATTATTGAAGAAGATAACTTACTATCTAATGCCGGTACTTGCGGAAACTATCTGCAGGAAAGATTGGTTGAAATTTCCAACAAGAATGCAAAGATTAGAAATGTACGAGGTTTAGGATTAATAACAGCCTTTGACTTCCCAAGTAAAGATATGCGCGATCAATTTATTAGTAAAGGAATGGAGGAAAACGTTATGTTCTTGGGCTGTGGTGAAAAGACCATTCGTTTTAGGCCTGCCTTGATCATTGAAAAAAATCATATTGATACTGGAATTGAAGTTATAGAGAAGATTATTCCAAGCCTGTAAAAAAAACTCTGCCAGTCTTTGTTTAATCCGGGCTGGCTTTAAAAAACTTATTTCAAATCCATTAAATCATCAATACCAAGCAATTTTCTACAGGTAAAGCCCTCGGCATGAATAGCATTGATTGACTTTCCTAATTCGCGTGAACGTGCCTCTATTGATTTTAAAAAGTGGGGAGAAGAAATATAGGTTTCCTGATCATCACTTGATGCGTTAAAAAACTGTGTTTTGAAAGCATGAATACATTCCATTTTTTTATCCCAAAAATCACTTACATCTACTATAATATCAGGTTCAATATATCTATCCTGAATGTATTGAAGCATTAAACGGGGTCTATAAGCCATTTGAGATTCCTGATGCAGCTCTGTCTTAATTTTAGGAAGTCCTGAAAGAAAAACTGCATCATTTACCAAATCACTCGCTCTGCGATGGTCAGGATGACGGTCATCTAAAGCATTACATAAAACAATTTCAGGAGTATATTTACGGATCATCTGAATAATCTTAAGTTGATGCTCCTCATCATTACGAAAAAAACCATCCCTCATTTCAAGATTTTGGCGCACATGCAGGCCTAAAATCTTAGTTGACTCAATTGTTTCCTGGTCACGTGTTTCAGCTGTGCCACGGGTGCCTAATTCACCTCTTGTGAGATCGATTATACCAACCTTTCTACCTCCAGCAATATGTTTCAAAATTGTTCCAGAGCATCCTAATTCTGCATCATCAGGATGCACCGCAAATACGAGTATGTCTAACTTCATAAAGAGGTTGAATTCAGTAATTTATTGATCTTCTTTTTAATTCTAGAAGAGCTGGGCTTAGTAAATGGGTAAAAGAAATCAACAATCTCACCTTCCTTATTGATTAGATATTTATGAAAATTCCATCTAGGACTAGCGCCTACACTTCCATTAAGTTTTTTATCAGAAAGAAATTTGTACAATGGGTGAGCATACTCTCCTCTGACACGTATCTTATCAAAAATAGGAAAGCTTACTCCGAAATTAACCTCGCAAAAAGTACTTATTGAGGCTCCCTCTAATGGTTCCTGTCCACCAAAATCATTTGAAGGAAAAGCAAGGATCTCAAAATCATCACCTTCATGATCCTTGTAAAGTTTTTCGAGATCTTTTAGTTGAGGAGTAAACCCGCATTCTGAAGCAGTATTTACAATTAACAATACTTTACCCTTATAATCCAGCAAATTCGTTTCTGTACCGTCCAATCTCTGAACAGTGAACTGGTAAACTGATTTTTTATTCATAAATAGCTGTAAGAGTAATAGCCAGAGGCTTGTATGATGGCTTCTATATCTCTATCTTCTTGAGGATCATAGGTGTTTTTGAGGTTGTTGCCAAAAAATCTTGCAATTGACTGGTAAAAGAATGCAGTTATCCCACCTTTCATATCTTTCAGTAGATCATAACTACTTGCTCCTGTTTCTCTATCAATCAATTTAATCAAAATCCCGCCTTGTGTAATCGTTAGATTCTTAATCTCTTTATTAAACATATTTTTTATTTCACCTTCGAAGTTCTTTATTAATACTCTTTTCTCTTTTCTGGTTTTTGCATAATTCAACTGTACTTGTAGTTCTGAATATTTCCTCCTAGCATACATGGCATAAGGCAAAACTTTTAAAACGTTATATCTTAAGCGATTGAATTTAGTTTTCTCTTCAGGCGATTTGAATAAACGGGTATCAGTGATCGTAATTTCAGGAATAACAACCCATGGAATCAATTCATTATCTATGTTGGTGGTAGAAACTCGTATAGTATCAGACATCCCCTTAACGGTTGGGTCGTTCTTATACTGAGATAATGCCATTTTTGACATCAAAACCATTAAAAGTATTATAGATAGCTTCAAAAATTTCATAAATTTATACTCTACAAAAATACAGCTAATATTTATATTTATTAATACCGAAATTTAGAAATTGTAACCTTGTAAAAATGTTAACGTTTTTTAGAAATAGCTATTGTGTTATAGGATGAAAGAACTTGTGATTGATATTGAAGCTGAAAAGAAAGAGATACTCAAGAGATATCGTGCCTTGTTAAGGGCTTGTAAGCCGACGATGCAAAAAGGCGACAAGCGAATGATTCGTATTGCATTCGATATGGCATTAGAAAGCCATCAGAATATGCGCAGAAAATCTGGTGAGCCTTATATCTACCATCCAATTGCTGTAGCACAAATTGCTGCAGAAGAAATTGGTTTGGGCACTACTTCGATTGTTTGTGCGCTGTTGCATGATGTTGTTGAAGATACTGATATAGCACTTGATGATATTGAGCGTGAGTTTGGGAAAAAAGTTGCAAAAATTATTGACGGATTAACCAAAATATCAGGGGTGTTTGATTACAACAGCTCATTGCAGGCCGAAAATTTTAGAAAAATGCTTCTCACTCTTGCTGATGATGTGCGGGTGATTTTAATCAAACTGGCCGATCGCTTGCATAATATGCGTACGATGGACTTTATGCCTAGAGATAAGCAACTCAAAATTTCATCAGAAACTGTGTACCTATATGCTCCTTTAGCACACCGGCTTGGACTTTATACCTTAAAATCGGAACTTGAAGACCTGGCCATGAAATACATGGAACCGGTTACTTATAAGTTCATTGCGCAGCAGTTAAATGAGAAAAAAGCGGAGAGAGAAAATTTTATCAGAGATTTTATCACTCCTATCAATGAAATTTTAAATGAGCAGGGTCTTGATGCAGACCTGTACGGAAGACCCAAGTCCATCCATTCTATCTGGACAAAGATGCGGAAGAAAAATATACCTTTCGATGAGGTATATGATCTTTTTGCCATCCGCATCATCCTAAATAGTAAACCCGAAAGTGAAAAATCAGATTGCTGGAAAGCATACTCTATAGTTACAGATCTATACCACCCAAATCCGGATCGTCTTCGCGACTGGATATCGTCGCCAAGAGCAAACGGATATGAATCACTACATACTACAGTAATGGGCCCAAGAGGACAGTGGGTAGAAGTTCAGATACGCACTAACCGTATGAATGAAATTGCTGAAAAAGGATTTGCTGCACATTGGAAATATAAAGAAGAACCCAATACAGACAGTGGACTTGATCAATGGATACTAAAAGTACGCGAGCTTTTAAGTAACACGGAAGCCAATGCTCTTGATTTTTTGGATGACTTTAAGATGAACTTGTTTTCGGATGAGATCTTTATTTTCACACCAAAGGGTGCATTGATTCAGCTACCTATTGAAGCTACCGCACTCGACTTTGCATTCGAGATTCATACCGATATCGGGGCAAGTTGTATCGGAGCCAAGGTTAATCATAAACTAGTTCCATTATCTTATAAACTTCAAAATGGTGATCAGGTAGAGATCATTACTTCTGGAAAGCAAAGTCCAAAAGAAGACTGGCTTAGTTTTGTGGTTACTGCCAAGGCAAAGTCTAAGATCAAATCTTCATTAAAAGAGGAAAAAAGGAAGATCGCTGAGCAAGGTAAAGAAATATTAGAGCGCAAACTAAAATCGTTAAAAGTAACTTACAATACCGATAATCTTTATAAACTTTCTTATTATTTCAAGCTTCCATCCACTCTTGATCTTTTTTACACTGTTGCACAGGGTAAAATCGATATAAAACACCTTAAAGAGTTTGTAGCTTCTGAAAAAGTTATTGAGAATAAGCCAGAAAAGGTAGACAACGGCTATAATGAACAGCTAATCAAGAAAGTTAAAGGAGACGATAATGACACCTTATTAATTGGTGAAGATCTTCAGAAACTAGATTATAAACTTTCAAGCTGCTGCAATCCAATTCCAGGAGATGATGTATTTGGGTTTGTAACCGTTGGTGATGGCATTAAGATCCATCGAACTAATTGCCCAAATGCAGCCAAACTCATGTCAAATTACGGGTACAGGATTGTAAAAGCTAAATGGAATTCACAAAAAGAGTTAGCATTTTTAACCGGATTGCATATCACAGGTATCGATGATGTTGGCTTGATCAATAAAATCACAACAGTAATTTCTAGTGATTTCAAAGTAAATATGCGATCAATAACTGTTGATACAGATGATGGTATTTTTGAAGGTTCAATCATGGTTTATGTAAACAATACAAAACATCTGGACAACCTCATTAATAAGCTTAAGGAAGTGGTTGGGGTTACTTCAGTAACTCGTTTCGATTCAAATTCAGAAGATTTGGTAAAGGCTTCCTAATTAAATACTGAATATTCTTATTTTTTGGATAAATTTGAATTTACTAAAACATACTATGTCCGGAAAAGACACTATTGCACTGGTAATTAAAATTTTCGAGGCCTATCTTGAAAATAAAAGCTTGCGAAAAACCCCGGAACGCTACGCAATCCTGGAAGAAATTTATTCTCGAAGCGACCATTTTGATGTGGAATCACTGTATATCCACATGAAAAACAAGAAATATCGGGTAAGTCGTGCTACTGTTTACAATACGCTTGAGCTTTTGGTTTCATGCGATCTGGTTACCAAGCATCAGTTTGGTAAAAATATGGCGCAATTCGAAAAATCTTATGGATACAAGCAGCATGATCATATTATCTGTCTTGATTGCGGTAAAGTAGTAGAGTTTTGTGACCCCAGAATTCAACAGATTCAAAGTATGATGGGTGATATTCTGAAATTCGAAATAAAACATCATTCTCTGAATTTATATGGTAATTGTTCCCGACTTAAGGAAGGCCATTGCGATTCATTTATCACTAAAAATTAATTTTAATTTACCCATACCCCGTATTTTATATCATGACTGTTGACGTATTGTTAGGCCTCCAATGGGGCGATGAAGGAAAAGGAAAAATTGTTGATGTATTAAGTCCGGAATACGACTTAATTGCCCGTTTTCAGGGTGGACCCAATGCAGGTCATACATTGGAGTTTGATAATCAGAAATATGTTCTGAACACTATTCCTTCTGGAATATTCAATGATAAGGCTATGAACCTGATTGGAAATGGGGTGGTGATCGATCCAATCATCTTAAAAAGAGAACTTGATAATCTGAAAAAAAATGGATTTGATCCGGTTGCAAGAAAAAAGATGGTAATTGCCCGCAAAGCACACCTTATTTTGCCTACTCACCAATTGCTAGATGCAGCATCTGAAAGCAATATGGGCGCATCAAAGATTGGTTCAACCTTGAAAGGTATTGGTCCAACTTACATGGATAAGACAGGCAGAAATGGCTTACGCGTTGGTGATACCATGCTTAAAGATTTCCGTGAACGTTATGATCGACTGGTAAATAAACACCGGTCAATTTTATCACATTATGGTGAAATACCTGATTATACTGAAAAAGAAAACGCATTCTTTGAGGCAGTAGAATTATTAAAATCTATACCCCAAGTTGATAGCGAGCATTTTGTAAATCAATATTTAAGAGACGGGAAAAAAGTACTAGCCGAAGGCGCTCAAGGCACTATGCTTGATATCGACTTTGGATCATACCCTTTTGTAACCTCATCCAACACCACTACTGCAGGTGCTTGTACTGGCCTAGGTGTTGCCCCAAAGAACATTGGAAGTGTGATTGGAATATTTAAAGCATATTGTACACGAGTAGGCAGCGGTCCATTCCCAACTGAGCTTGAAAATGAAACGGGTGAAGAACTCAGAAGAATTGGTCATGAATTTGGAGCAACTACAGGCAGACCGCGCCGATGTGGCTGGATTGACCTTCCTGCATTAAAATATGCCATCATGCTTAACGGAGTAACAGAAATGGTCATGACCAAAGCTGATGTACTGAGCGGATTTGAAACAATTTATGCTTGTACACATTATAAATACGATGGTGAATTAATTGATTACATGCCCTATGATATCAATGCTGTAAAAGCAGAACCTATATTTGAGGCTATACCAGGATGGGCAGAAGATATCACAGGAATTCGCGAAATTGATGCCATTCCAGAAAAATTAAAAAACTACATCGACTATCTTGAAAAACATCTGGGTGTCCCGGTAAAATATCTTTCTGTAGGCCCTGATCGTGTACAAACTTTAACACTCTGCTAATAAAGACTGCTCAAAATATGTATATGGCGGCCATTCTGAATTAATGTATCTATGTTAAAGGTTTTTAATACTGATAATCCAGACACGTTTAAACTAAAGGGCTTACATTGGGCAAATTCATTTTCTACAGCATGTTATTTTGATTCAAATCAGTATTCTGATCCCTATTCAGCATTTGATGTTTTTATAGCAGCGGGAGTAAAAAAAGAACTGAATCATTCAGATAAAGAATCATTTGATCAATTAAACGACTTTTTAACTGAAAATCATGACTTTATTCCAGGTTATTTTGCCTATGACCTTAAAAATCAGTCAGAAGATTTAAATTCACTTAATCCAGATCATCTTGGATTTCAGGATATTTTCTTTTTCCTGCCTCAACATTCCATTCAAATTAAGGGAAATGAGGTTCAGATCACTACTGATTTACCTGATGACCTTTGGAAAGTTTTAAATGAGTATGAAATACCAACATCAGGAATTCCTACTACAAAACCCAAAATTCAAGGCCGCTTTAGCAGGGAAGAATATATTAGTTCAGTCAAACAAATTCAGAAACATATCCAAAGGGGTGATATTTATGAACTTAACTTTTGCCAGGAATTTTATGCTGAAAACTATTGTATTAACCCAATTGAAGTCTTCATTCAACTAAACAATACATCACCTACCCCATTCGCAAACTATTTCAAAATAAATAATCATTTCATTATTTCAGCAACTCCGGAGCGATTCCTTAGTCGGAGAGGAAATAAACTAATTAGTCAGCCAATAAAAGGCACTTCTTCCCGAAAATCAAATATCATTCAGGATGAAGAGCAAAAGAATTTGCTCCTGAAGAACGAAAAAGAAAGGTCTGAAAATGTAATGATCGTTGATCTGGTGCGAAACGATCTGACAAAAAGCGCAAAGCCTGGGACAGTAAAAGTAGAAGAACTTTTTGGCTTATATAGCTTTAAACAAGTTCATCAAATGATATCCACAGTAGTTTGCGAAGTAAAAGAAGGCCTTCCAAATACCACAATAATTTCAAACACTTTTCCAATGGGATCAATGACCGGTGCTCCTAAGATAAGTGCGATGCAACTTGCAGAAAAATATGAACGCAGCAAACGCGGAGTATATTCAGGGGCTCTTGGGTATTTTGCTCCCAATGGTGATTTCGACTTCAATGTAGTGATCCGTACTATTCTTTACAATGCGGATTCAAACTACCTGTCTTTTCATGCCGGAAGTGCAATCACATTAGATTCAGAACCTGAAAAGGAATACGATGAATGTTTATTAAAAGGGATGGCTATCCTTGAAGTCTTATCCCTGAATACCCCTCAATTAGGTAAAGCAAGTGGTGCCTGAGAATAGAAAAAACAGAGCAATTCTAAAAGCCGCGCTGATTTATGATAATCATAGTGCGGATTTATTAAAAAAATACAAGGAGCTATTATTCCTTTCTTTTAAACAGATCAACTTTAGATTCTTTTCCTTTTAATAGTCGTTCAATATTTTTTTGATGTGTTACTAAGATTAATACACAGATACACATTCCATAGAGCACAACTGAACGTATAGGAGATTGAAATATGAAAATAACACTTAAAGGGAAAGAAAATCCTGAAAGTATTGAACTCAATGAAACATATTTTGAAATTAATAATACTAGAACAAAGGTAAGAACACAAATCAAAGCTGCCCCAGTGTGTACTGCTAAGATCATCCCAAATAAAGTTGCTATTCCTTTTCCACCACGAAATCCTGCAAAAACAGGAAATAAATGACCCATCACTGCTGTAACACCCAGTGCAAGCTGATAATTAACGAACTGAACTGAATCTTGCGGGCCCGTTACCGATAGTCCAATCAAATAGGCCAAATTGGTTGCTGTATAGCCCTTTAATATGTCCAGAATCATTACTGCAATACCTGCCTTTTTTCCTAAAACCCTGAAGGTATTGGTAGCACCTGCATTCCCGCTACCATATTCTCTAACATCTATGCCATAGAATGCCTGTCCTATCCACACTGCCGTAGGTATAGAGCCAAAAAGGTATGCTATAATTAAAGCCGAAATAGAGTAAATTGAAATCATTCAGGTGCAATATTACTAATTCAATCAGGTGTAATGATTAAATTTTTATTTTTTTTAGAGATTTACTGCCTTTAAACTCATGTCGAGGCTTCTTACCGAATGTGTCAAAGCACCAATGGATACATAATCAACGCCACAATGTGCATAATCCAACACATTCTCTTCGGTTATTCCTCCCGATGCCTCGGTAATATAAACTCCATTGATCTGTTGAACAGCTTCTCTGAGTGACACAAAATCAAAATTATCAAGTAATATTCTGTCGACACCACCTATTTCAATCACTTGGCTTAACTCAAGAAGGCTTCTAACTTCTATTTCAACTGGAATAGTGATTTGGTTAAGTGTTAAGTAATTTTGTGCAGATCTGATGGCATTGGTAATTCCGCCGGCATAGTCAACATGATTATCCTTAATCAGAATCATATCATATAAACCAAATCTGTGGTTAACTCCTCCCCCAATCTTTACAGACATTTTTTCGAGATAACGTAACCCTGGAGTTGTTTTTCGGGTATCCAGAACCTGTGTGCCTGTACCTTCCAGAATCTTTACAATCCGGTTAGTTTTACTGGCAATGCCACTCATTCTTTGCATGGTATTTAAAACGAGGCGTTCTGCTTTTAAGATTGAATGTACACTTCCTGAAACATAAAAGGCTATATCACCATAATTTACGGTCTGCCCATCGTTAATTAATACTTCAGTACTAAGTTTTGAATCAATAGTTTTGAAAATTTCTAGTGCTACCGCGATACCAGCAATAATACCTGAATCTTTAATAAGTAATTTAGCTTTTCCTGACTTACCTTCAGGAATAGTTGAAAGTGAGGTGTGATCCCCATCACCAATATCCTCAGCAATTGCATTAAGAATAAATGGTTCTAATATTTCTCTGTCTAAATTCATTTAAATCAGCTGAGCCCAAAAATAGAAATACTTATTAATAAATCTATTCTTTGTTGTGTTCAATCCTGATCACTTTAAAAAAGAAAAGCTCTAATTTCTTTGCTATAGATCTAGAAACAATTACTCTATACTATAAAAAATACATTTTATTTTAAACAGTGAGTGTATATTTGTATTGTGGGAAATAAAAAAGCAATTCTACTTATTCTTGATGGATGGGGCTACGGGAAACATGATAAATCTGATGCAGTAAATGCTGCCAATACTCCTTTTTTTGACTATTTGCTCAAAAACTATCCGAATTCTAAACTCGAGGCCTCTGGCCTAGCGGTTGGCCTGCCTGATGGGCAAATGGGCAACTCCGAAGTTGGGCACATGAATTTGGGTGCAGGCAGAGTGGTTTACCAGGAATTGGGAAGGATCAATAAAGCTGTAAAAGATAATGAACTTGAAAATCATCCGGTTTTAAAATCTGCATTTGATTATGCGAACAGCAATAATAAAAATGTACACTTTATTGGGTTATTGTCAAATGGAGGTGTGCACTCTCATATCGATCATTTGAAAGGCTTATGTGATGCCGCCAAAGCGAATCAAGTTAAAAATATATTCATTCACGCCTTTATGGATGGTCGTGATACTGACCCAAATTCAGGTCTTCGATTCGTCATGGAACTGGAAGATCATTTACAGGGTTCATCAGGTAAAATTGCATCTGTAATAGGTCGTTATTTTGCCATGGACCGAGATAATCGCTGGGAACGTGTTAAATTAGCTTATGACCTGATGATTCATGGTACGGGGAATCCAAGCAATAATATTTCTGACAGTATAAAGCATTCATATGAGCAAGGCGTAAGTGATGAATTTATCCAACCCATTGTAAAAATTGGTAATAATGGTCTCCCTATTGGAAAAATTGAAGAAGGAGATGTTGTAATTTGTTTCAATTTTCGCACAGATAGAGGAAGGGAAATCACCACAGTTTTAACTCAACAGGCATTTCCCGAGTTTGATATGAATCCATTGAATCTGTACTATGTCACCATGACTAGTTATGATGAAACCTTTAAGAATGTTCATGTCATCTTTACTAAAGATGACTTGAATAATACTTTAGGTGCTGTACTTGAAAAAAATAACAAAAATCAGATTCGTATTGCAGAGACTGAGAAGTACCCTCATGTTACTTTTTTCTTTTCTGGAGGAAGAGAAAAAGAGTTTAACAATGAAAAAAGGATACTTATTCCTTCACCAAAAGTTGCCACTTATGATCTTCAACCTGAAATGAGTGCCAAACAAATCGCTGATGCAATATGTTCAGAACTAGAAAATGGATGGCCTGATTTTGTTTGTTTGAACTTCGCAAATCCTGATATGGTTGGGCATACGGGAGTTTTTAATGCAGTAGTTACCGCTGTTGAAACGGTAGACCAATGTCTGCAGAAAGTGGTTGAGTGCGGAGTAAAAAATGGATATTCATTCATCATTCTGGCTGATCATGGCAATGCAGATTACATGATTAATTCAGATGGCTCTCCAAATACCGCACATACAACAAACTTAGTTCCTTGCATACTCATAGATAAGGATTACAAGCATATTCATGATGGAAAGCTGGGCGATGTTGCTCCAACAATACTTAAACTCATGAATATTTCATCTCCTGAAATCATGACTGGCGATATCCTGGTATACTAATGAGAAACCGTTCAATTTTCTTGATGTTTTTTATTACAGCCTCTTGTAAACCGGCAGCAGAGCAGTCTTTTAAAGCTCCTTTTGAGGATATTAAAGGTTTTTTCGAGTCTGAAGCAATACGCTTAAACAAGAATCATTTTGTTGTTGATAAAACCATCACTCAAAATGGGCTTTCAGAAACAAAAGCAGGAATTCAAATTGACTGGAAAAATGAGCTCAGCCTTTTTACAGCATCTGATATCAATAAGGCCGCATGGAAGGATAGTTATAGGATCATAAAAGATAGCAGCTCCATAGCATACCTTGCTATTGATACTAATTTGCGAACCAGAGAGATCCGAATTAAACTAGATTCAACTAGTAAACTCAAGCATATTCTGATCAAAAACAGGAGCAAAAACTATCTTTATGAGTCAACAGAAACACTGATTTATATTCCAGACTCAGCTTATAGCATTGACAAATACCAAAAAGTAATACTTATAGGTAAAAACAACTACCTAATTAAAGCTTTACTAAAAAAAAAATCTAAAAGAGTTTTATTGAAATCAGACTAAACTATTTCGGGATCAATTTTAGTTTTTTTATGAACAAAAAGATAGAAATAAAGAATAAGCAACAGTCCGGCAATAAAAAACACAATTGAATAAGGCCGAAAAGCATCATCAAAGTAAAATTCTCCGATCATCCAAATGGTATTGGCCATTATCCAAAAGCAAACCGCCAAATTATGGTAGAATTCAGCCAATAGATTTCTAAACTTGTAGGTAATGTAAAAAGCCAAGAAAAGCGTAGGAAATATCATTATAATTCCCAAAACACGAATATCCATCACCCAGCAGGTATCTTTAATAAGCCAGCAGGCAATGTGTAGATTTTCAAATTTTCTAATTGAGCTAATCATTGAATTATTTGTAAAGTCTAATATCTTCAAATATTCTTAAAAAAGAAAACCCGGACATAGCCGGGCTTCAAATAAAAATTTCAGAGAAATTATTTCAAATTTTGCATATACGATTTTGCATCTGCTAATTGGGTTACAATATCTCTTCGATCAGGAGTAATTGACAATACTTTTTCAAAATCAGAAATACAAGCCCTGAATGAGTTAGTGGCTTTATTTTTATCGTAAAAATTTGGAATTTTTTGGCCTTTTAATACCCCGTAATCTCTATAGGCAACTGCTCTGTTTTGATAAAGTTTAACATCTTCAGCATTCAATTCAATGGCACGAGAGAAATCTTTTATACATGAAAGAAGCAATTTTTCACGATCAGCATTTGAAATACCTTTTGTGTCATTTGCCATGATATTTCTAGCTTTACCCCTGTAGTAATAAGCACTATTCTCATTAGGTTTTAGTGAAATAAGTCTATTAAAGGTATTTACAGCTAATTTATAACTGGCAGAATGATAATATGAATATCCCAGCATATACAGTGTATTTACATCTGAAGAATCTGTAGCAAGAGCCTTTTCAAGATTTGAAACAGCTGCTTTAAAATTTCCGTCAATCAGGGCTTTTTGCCCCATTTTATGGTAAGATGTTTGAGCGAATACAATATCCGCAGTTAAAAGCAATAAAAATAAACCTAAGAATAATCTCATTTGAATTGGGGGAAAATTATTTTGATTTAAGAACGACATAGCGTGTATATTATTTTAAATGTACAAATTTATAAAACAGAAGAAAAAAGAAATTGTTATTTGAACAAAACTGAAGACTTCAATTTTAAAATGATCGATGATTTCATCATGTCATTAATAAACCGAAAAAGGAAATCTTTAATTTTTTACTGTCAATTACAAGAGGAAAATTGTCGGTAGAATTGTCGGTAAAAATAATTGAAACTGACTATTTCAATCAAGAAAGAGAATTGGCACATACCTTGCACTTTTAATATTCAGGTTATTTTAAAGCCTGAAAAAAAAACAACTGTCATTATGACGTTATAAAGATATAGATGAGTAACTACGACAACTTTGACTTTAACCGTACTTTGCCCTTAATAAATGAAGATACTGAGTTCTTTCCACTGATGTCTCAGGAGGATGAGGAGGAAATGAACAATGAACAGACACCCGACATTTTGTCGATTCTGCCTTTAAGAAATACCGTTTTATTTCCTGGTGTTGTTATTCCAATAACAGTTGGAAGAGACAAATCCATCAAATTAATAAAAGATGCCTACCGTGGCGACAGAATCATTGGGGTTGTTTCTCAGCGTGATGTGGGTATTGAAGATCCAACTTTTGAACAATTGAATCAGGTTGGAACCGTAGCGCTCATTATTAAGATGTTACAAATGCCTGATGGAAATACAACTGTAATCATTCAGGGCAAACAGCGTTTCAGACTCAATGAAGAGGTCCAAAGTGATCCATACATCAAGTCAAGCATACAGAAATTTGAAGAAGTTCGCCCAAAAACTGACAAAGAGTTTAAAGCACTTATGGCTTCAATCAAGGAGTTGGCGATGGAAATTATACAACTTTCTCCTAATATTCCGAGCGAGGCTGGTATAGCAATAAAAAACATTGAAAGTTCATCGTTCCTGATCAATTTTATCTCTTCCAACATGAATGCAGATGTGGCCTCGAAACAGCAAATGCTGGAGGTTGTCAACCTGCATGAGCGTGCAAAAATGGTTTTAGGCCATTTAACACAAGAACTTCAAATGCAGGAGCTCAAAAATCAGATTCAATCAAAAGTTAGAGTTGATCTAGATAAACAGCAAAGAGATTATTTTTTAAATCAGCAATTAAAAACTATTCAAGAGGAGCTTGGTGGAAATTCGCCCGATCTGGAAATAGAAAATTTAAGGTTAAGAGCTACTAGAAAAAAATGGAGTAAAGACGCAGCCACTCATTTTAACAAGGAAATTGAAAAATTATCTAGAATGAACCCTGCAGCAGCTGATTATTCTATTCAAATCAACTATCTGGAATTACTTCTGGATCTACCATGGAATGATTTCACCAAAGATAATTTTGATTTAAAAAGAGCCGAAAAAGTACTTGAAAAAGATCATTATGGACTTGAGAAAGTAAAACAGCGGATCATTGAGTATCTGGCTGTTTTAAAACTAAAACATAACATGAAGGCCCCAATACTTTGTTTAGTGGGTCCTCCAGGGGTTGGAAAAACATCCTTAGGAAAATCTGTTGCCAAAGCATTGGGCAGAAAATATGTCAGAATGGCTTTAGGTGGAATAAGAGATGAAGCAGAAATCAGGGGGCATCGCAAAACCTATATTGGCGCTATGCCCGGAAGGATTATCCAGTCAATAAAAAAGGCAGGCACCTCAAACCCTGTATTTGTTCTTGATGAAATAGATAAGGTTGGGAATGATTTCAGGGGAGATCCATCCTCTGCCCTGCTTGAAGTGCTTGATCCTGAACAAAACAATGCATTTTATGACCATTACGTGGAGGTAGATTATGATCTGTCGAGTGTGATGTTTATTGCAACAGCAAATTCATTGAGCTCTATTCAACCAGCATTATTAGACCGAATGGAGATTATTGAAGTAAGTGGCTATACTATTGAAGAGAAAATTGAAATTGCGAAACGACATTTACTACCCAAACAACGTGAACAGCATGGAATTAAATCTAAAGACATCTCTTTAAAAACAAATGCTATTGAGAAAGTCATCGAAGATTATACCCGCGAATCTGGAGTTAGAGGACTTGAGAAAAAAATCGGATCGCTGGTTCGTGGTATTGCAACCAAAATTGCAATGGATGTAGAATACAATCCTACTGTTAGCAAGACAGATGTAGAAACTATTCTTGGCCCGCCAATATATGATAAAGACTTGTATGAAGGGAATGAGGTTGCAGGTGTAGTTACCGGACTAGCTTGGACGCAGGTAGGAGGAGATATCCTATTTATCGAAGCAAGTTTAAGCCCAGGAAAAGGGAAATTATCACTTACCGGTAATCTAGGAGAGGTAATGAAAGAGTCTGCAACAATAGCAATGGCTTATTTACGTGCCAATGCATCCAAATTCAATATTGATTTCCGCTTGTTTGATCAATGGGATGTACATGTACACGTTCCGGCAGGTGCAACACCAAAAGACGGACCTTCAGCAGGAATTACCATGTTAACAGCTTTGACATCTGCATTTACCCAGCGTAAAGTTAAATCCCACCTCGCTATGACCGGAGAAATCACACTTCGTGGAAAGGTATTACCTGTGGGCGGAATTAAGGAAAAAATTTTAGCTGCAAAAAGAGCGAATATTAAGGATATAATTCTTTCAAAATCTAATATGAAAGACATTCTAGAGATTAAAGAGGATTATATTAAAGACCTAAGCTTCCATTATGTTAGTGAAATGAAAGAAGTTATAGATATTGCACTAAGCAAAGACAAAGTAAAAGATGCTATTGATTTAGTAGTAAGGAGTCCAGTAATTGCTGAAGTTCCTTAAAATCAATAGATGCAATTTTGGTTGTATATTTATGTTATTCTAATTAAAATACTAAAAAATCCAAAATTAAAGTACGATGAGAATAAAATACACTGTAGTATTAACCCTTGTTTTATTCTTTTTAAGCTTACATTTGAAAGGTTTGGAATTCGGTACAACTTCTTCAGAACTGAAAAAAATACGAAGTTTAACAGATTGAATTTTCAAATAAACCTTCCAAAATTGTAGAATAAGTGAAAAAAAATATCGTATTATTTACTCTTTTCATTTGTCTATCGGGTTTTTTTTCAGAGGCTCAAACCAATACTTACAAAAGCGAATTTGGATTCAGAAGTGAAAACGACTCCTACCTTGCAAGAGGAAAAGACCGATATTATACCAACGGCATATTACTAAGCTTCCGAACTGCACTGGATCAAAGCAAATTGAGAAACAAAAAACTCAATAAAATGATCCTAGAATTTGAAGCAGGTCAAAAAATATTCAATCCTCAATCGGGAAGCATCTTGGATGTTGTCTATGTTGATCGCCCCTTTGCCGGGTATTTACATGCCGGAGTCGCTCTTAATCTATTGTACAATTCAGAGAATAATCTAAGGCTGAGTTTGCAGTCTGGAACCATTGGACCATCCGCTCTGGCAAAAGAAGCACAAGAATTAATGCACAATAGTTTTGGGTTTTACAAGATTAGTGGATGGCAGTGGCAGGTAAAAAACGAACTAGCCATAAACGCAACTGCAGAATATAACTATTTAATCAATCGTTCAAACTCGGGCAAGCTTGATTTATCAGCTAACTCTTATGTTAATATTGGAAACACTTTTTCAGGAGCCGGCATTGGTATCATGTTCCGAACCGGAGCTATAAATCCATTGTATAATTCAGCAAGTTTGCAAAGCAGGCTTTCAACTAATAATGCTCAAAAGAATCAACAAAATAAAGAATTCTTTATTTATGCAAAGCCCATGTTGAATTATATCGCATACGACGCCACGATTCAGGGTGGCCTCTTCATAAAAGATAAAGGGCCAGTTGTTTTTGATATAAAGCCAGTTGTTTTCAGTCAGCAGGTAGGTGCAATTTATTCGCAAAACCGATTTACTGCCGATTTTTCAATAATATTAAAGACTAGAGAAGTGGAAAGTATAGCAAAGTCAGATCAATTTGGTTCGATTGCATTGTATTATAGATTAAACTAGATCTGATCCGTATTGATCTAATCATTAAAATTACCTCTTCGGCTCATTTTTTTTAAAGCTGTTAATTGCTTTGATTTTAAACGTTTTTCAATTGCTGATCTTTTGGGCTTGCTTATTTTTCTTGGCTTTGGCTTGTATAATGCCTTCTTTAGAAGAACAATAAGCTTATCCAAACTCTTTTCTTTATTATGCAACTGACTTCTCTCCTCTTCTGTAACAACCTGCAGTACTCCCTCTGAATTGATACGGTTGGAAAGTTTTTGAACTAACAATTCCTTCTCTTCTTCAGTAAAATGCGATGACGACCTAATATTTATATTAAGTTCAACCTTGCTTGATACTTTATTCACATTCTGTCCACCCTTACCCCCGCTTCTTGAAGTCCGGAATGTTATTTCCTTCAAAAGTTCCTGTTTAGAAAATGTCATGCACAAAAATAATCAATAGAAAATTAAGCGAATCCATGTAAAGTCTTTTATAAGATATCCAATGCAAATCCTATTTTTGTAGCGATGAGCAAAAATATTGTTGTAGCCATTGACGGATATTCTTCATGCGGTAAAAGTACCTTGGCTAAAGCCCTGGCAAAAAAACTAAACTTCATCTATATTGATAGCGGAGCAATGTACAGGGCTGTAACCCTATTTTTTCTTAGACATAACATTGATTTAAAGCATCAGGAATCGGTAATAGATGCATTGAGTAAAATCCAGATTGATTTTCAGACATCAGAAACTCAAACATTAATTACTTTAAATAGCGAAGACGTTTCGAAAGAAATACGTCAGATGCCTGTTGCTGATAAAGTAAGTACAGTTAGTGCGATCAAAGATGTTCGCATTGAAATGGTGAAACAACAGCAAAGAATGGGCAGATCAGGCAATATTGTAATGGATGGACGCGATATTGGAACGGTTGTATTCCCGAATGCAGATCTAAAATTATTCATGACCGCTGACCCTCAGATCAGGGCAGAAAGAAGATATAATGAACTAATCAGTAAGGGTGAAAAGGTTAATATGGAAGATATTTTTGAAAATCTTGCTAAACGTGACTACCAAGACACCACCAGAGAGGAAAGTCCTTTGATTCAGGCAGTAGACGCCGTGGTATTAGATAATAGCCATATTGATGAAACACAGCAACTGGAATTTGCTATTCGATATATCAAACCACTCCTATCGAAAAAATAATTAAATCATTGAACCACTTCTCAGAATTATAATCTTCATCTGTTTATGATTTAACCACTTCTTATTTATTCAAATGGGATGATTGATGTATTATTTTAAGCTTATACGGATTCATAAAATGCAGTCAAAAATACATATTCACAGTATAAAATGTTCGAATATGCTAGATGAATATACATTTTTTAATAAAGTGATTAGTATCAGCAAGTTCTGTATTTAATTAATTGAAAATAAAGCATAAAATGTTTTTTAATAAAAATGAATTTTTCTACCTTTGCAGTCCGATTTAATATCGGAAAAAGGAGATAAATTAATTAATGGCTAAAAAACTAACAGCTGAAAAGGAGTTAACTGCTAAACAAGCAGAACTTCAAGGCGAAGAAACCACTACGGTTAAACAAAAGGAAACCATTGAATCAGAAGCTGATTCTGTGTCGATCGAAGAGATCAAATCAAAAACATTAATCACCCCTACCGGCGATTTTGACTGGGATGCGGATGATAAAGGTTTCGGAAATTACAGTGCTGCAGACCGTGAAAAGTTTGAAGAAATGTATGCAGGAACTTTCAATTCGATTAACAAAGGCGAGATTATCTCGGGTATTGTTGTATCGATCAACAACAAAGATGTGGTATTAAACATTGGGTTTAAATCTGACGGTTTAGTATCATTATCAGAATTCCGTGATACACCTGACCTAAAAATTGGTGATTCAGTTGATGTATTTGTAGAATCACAGGAAGATGCTAACGGACAGTTAGTATTATCTCGTAAGCGTGCAAAAACTCAGCGTTCATGGGAAACTATCAATGAAGCTTTAGATCAAGACAAAATCATTACTGGTTTTGTTAAGAGTCGTACAAAAGGTGGATTAATTGTAGACATTATGGGTGTTGAAGCTTTCCTTCCCGGATCGCAGATTGACATTAAACCTATTCGTGATTATGATATCTATGTAGGCAAAACAATGGAATTCAAGGTTGTTAAAATTAATCACGAATTCAAAAACGTTGTTGTATCACATAAAGTTCTTATTGAAGACGATTTAGAAAATCAAAAAACTGAGATTGTTGCGAAACTAGAAAAAGGACAAGTACTTGAGGGTACAGTTAAAAACATTACTGATTTTGGTGTGTTTATTGACCTTGGTGGCGTAGACGGCTTGTTACATATAACTGATATTTCATGGGGCCGCATAGAGCATCCTCGTGAGGTATTAAACCTTGATCAGAAGATCAATGTTGTTGTTTTAGATTTTGATGATGAGAAAAAACGTATCGCATTAGGTTTAAAACAATTAACCCCTCATCCTTGGGAAGCATTAGATACGACATTAGAAATCGGATCTAAGGTTAAAGGTAGAATTGTTACGGTTGCAGATTACGGAGCATTCCTTGAAATCACCCCAGGTGTTGAAGGATTGATCCATGTTTCTGAAATGTCATGGTCTCAAAATCTTCGTAATCCTCAGGAATTCCTGAAAGTTAGCGATGAAGTTGAAGCTCAGGTATTGACATTAGATCGTAACGAGCGCAAAATGAGTCTTGGTATTAAACAACTTACTCCAGATCCATGGAAAAACATCGGCGAGCGCTATCCAATTGGTAGCAAGCATAAAGCTGTTGTTAAGAACATGACCAATTTTGGCGTATTTGTTGAGATCGAAGAAGGAATTGACGGATTAATCCATATTTCTGACCTTTCATGGTCTAAGAAAGTAAACCATCCAAATGAATTCACTAAAGTAAGTGAAGAACTTGATGTGGTTGTCTTAGAACTTGACGAGGCTAACCGTAAATTAAGCTTAGGCCACAAACAGTTAGAAGAAAACCCTTGGGAAACTTTCGAAACCGTATTCACTATTGACTCCATACATGAAGGAACTGTCTTAAAGGTTACAGATAAAGGTGCTATCGTTGCATTGCCATACGGTGTTGAAGGATTTGCTCCAACAAAACACATGGTAAAAGAAGATGGATCTTCTGTAAAATCGGAAGAGACTGCTGAATTCAGAATCATTGAATTCAATAAAGATTCTAAGCGTATTGTAGTTTCTCATGCCCGTATTTGGGAAGAGGCAAAAGCTGAAGAACGTAAAGAAGAATTCAACGCTAAAAAGAAAGAAGCAAAAGCTACTACTACTGCCGTTAAAAAGGTAAAAGAGTCTGTTGAGAAGTCTACTCTAGGTGATCTTGGTGTATTGGCACAATTGAAAGAAAAGATGGAAGGTGCAGAAAGCAAAGCCAAAAAAGCAAAGAAAACTGAAGATGATGCCGCAGCAGCTAGTACTGATGCCGTTGAAAGCACAGAAGAATAAGCTTTAAATCTTTATCATATTATTAAAGCCCTGATTTACATCAGGGCTTTTTTTATGTATTAGCATATTGGAAATGAATTTAAACTTCTAATTAAAATAATTTAATCTTTGGTATTAAATTAAAGAATTCTGAACAAGGGTATAATAATTTTTTATACTTTTACTCAAATTATACCACTGATGCAAACATTAACTCTGCTAGACGGTCAAAAATTCCAGATCACCATTCAGCGCCTTTGCCATCAGTTAATAGAAAATCACGATAACTTCCATAATTCAGTAATCATCGGTATTCAGCCTCGCGGAGTATTTCTCGCAAATCGAATCATCGAAGAGTTGAAAAAGATCTTACAGAACGTTAAAATTGAAAACGGGAACCTCGATATTACTTTCTTCCGGGATGATTTTCGTCGCAAAGATGGATTATTAATTCCAAGCAGTACCGAGATTGATTTCATTATTGAAGGAAAAAAAGTAATTCTGGTAGATGATGTTTTATGGACTGGTAGAACCATACGTGCAGCTATGGACGCACTTCAGTCATTTGGCAGGCCAGAAAAAGTTGAATTACTAACCCTGGTGGATAGGCGATTTTCAAGACATCTACCTATTGAAGCTGATTATATAGGAATCAAGGTAGATACAATAGATTCACAAAAAGTAATCGTGAATTGGAAAGAAACTGATCATGAAGACAAAGTAATCTTACTATCAGAAAAATAATGGCAGAACAAATTCTCACATTAAGTACTAAACACCTGCTGGGAATAAAAGATCTCACGAGCAGAGATATCGAATTGATTTTTGAGACCGCTGATACTTTTAAAGATGTACTTAATAGGCCAATTAAGAAAGTCCCTTCTCTAAGAGATGTAACCATCGCTAATATATTCTTTGAAAACTCTACCCGAACACGTTTGTCCTTTGAACTTGCACAGAAAAGATTGTCTGCAGATACAGTAAATTTTGCAGCCTCTTCATCATCTGTAAGTAAAGGCGAAACATTGATCGATACGGTGAACAACATCCTGTCTATGAAAGTAGATATGGTAGTTATGAGGCACCCCTATCCAGGGGCAGGCATCTTTCTAAGCAAACATGTTAATGCTCAAATAGTAAATGCTGGAGATGGAGCACATGAACATCCAACCCAGGCTCTTTTAGATGCTTTTTCAATCAGAGAAAAATACGGTGAGGTTAGCGGGAAAAAAATTGCAATAATTGGTGATGTACTTCATTCAAGAGTAGCCCTTTCTAATATACTTTGTCTTCAAAAATTAGGCGCAGAAGTAATGGTTTGCGGGCCAAGCACACTGATCCCTAAATATATTGGCACACTTGGAGTAAAAATTGAACACAACCTTCTTAAAGCGCTCAACTGGTGCGATGTTGCCAATATGCTACGTATTCAATTGGAGCGTCAGGATATTAAATATTTTCCATCATTGAGAGAGTACTCAATGATGTATGGACTTAATAAACAAATACTTAACTCGCTTGATAAGGAAATAACAGTGATGCACCCAGGCCCAATAAATCGAGGCGTAGAGATCACCAGCGATGTGGCTGATAGCAAACAATCCATCATCTTAGATCAAGTAGAAAATGGTGTTGCAATCAGAATGGCAGTTCTATACCTTCTGGCAAATCAACGCAAGTAATAGGATCACTTTGATGTAAATAGTTTTATTTAAAAAATAACATCATTGACAAAAATTCGTTAATAATCTGTTTTCAACACATGTTAATTACTAATGTAAAAGTCTGAGACGGTTTAGATTAAATTAGCACTTATTATTTTGCTTAATATGTTCAGAAATTACACAATCTTCACATTAATTCTTGCATTTCTTACAATTCCTGCGCTAGCTCAAAACTCGGCATGGTTTAATTTAAACCAGGACTATAAAAGCGGAATTGAATTACTAGAAAAAGGAAAATATGCGGCGGCCGCCAATCAATTTAACCGCGTTCTAAAGAATGATCAAAAATCAAACGTAAAAGCAGAAATCAATCCTGAGATCAGCTTATTGAAAGAAAATACCAGATATTATATCGCATTGTGTGCATTAGAACTTGGGAATAGCGATGCGGAATCCTTATTTCAAAGCTTTATTAGTGCCAATCCTGCAAACAACTTTACCAAACTTGCATTTTATCAGCTTGGACGCTCCTACTTTACTTTGAAGAATTATCCAAAGGTGATTGAATGGTTGAAAAAATTAGAAGGAACTGGTTTATCCGGCAAAGAATCGTATGAATATCGATATAAACTAGCCTACTCCCATTTTGAAATCAAAGAATACGATCAGGCAAAAGCCCTCTTCGCTGAGCTGAAAGATCAAAAAAGCATTTATAATGAACAATCTATTTATTATTTTGCTTACATCAGCTACCTTCAAAAGGACTATAAAAAAGCACTGTTAGAATTTGAGAGATTGAAAGGATCAGGCTTGTATGAAAATAGTTATCCGTATTATATTTCTGCGCTATATTTCCTAGATAATCGGTATGATGATGTGTTAAGTTATGCCATTCCTATACTCAAGTCAACAAAACAGCTTTATGAAACAGAAATGTTTCGAATTGTTGGGGCATCCTACTTTGCAAAATCAGATTACACCAATGCAGGAGTTTATTTTCAAAATTTTCAGCAAAAAGATCAGGGTAAAACGCAGAACAATCAGGATAATTATCAGATCGGCTATACTGCATTTAAGCTAAAAGATTATAAAAAAGCAATTTTGGAGCTTGAAAAGCTAGAAACTGCAGATGAATATTTTCAGAGTGGAATGATTGCTTTAGGTGAATCATTTCTGAAAACCAATACTAAACAAGCAGCCAGAAGTGCATTTTTTAAAGCTTCTAAATTAACATTCGACAAACAGTTACAAGAGGAAGGTCTTTTTAATTACGCTAAACTATCTTATGAACTTGAATTCCATCAGGTAGCGCTAGATGCTACTCAACAATTTATAAAAACCTATCCAAACTCAGTAAAATTGGATTCAGCAAAAACTTTATTGGGAGAGATCTTGCTGACTACAAAAAACTATAAAGATGCCATCGATATCCTTGAAAGTATCCCAAATAGAAATCGTGAAGCAAACGCGGTCTATCAGAAAGTTACTTTTTACAGAGGTCTAGAATATTATAATGAGCGTGCTTTCCAAAATGGCATTTCTATGTTTATGCGATCCAATAAATACGTTGAAGACGATGAAATTCATTCACTATCAACTTATTGGCTGGCAGAAGCGATGTATGAGGTTAGAAAATTTGGAGAATCGGTAGATAATTTTGAAAAATTCATGAATCTGCCGGCTTCACGTAAAACTGAAGTATATAATTTTGCTCATTATGCATTGGCCTACGCTGCATTTGAACATGAGAGTTATAGAAAAGCTGCTACTTACTTCACGCGTTTCCTTCGTGGAAATGAAAAAGACTCGAATACCATCAATGATGCTATACTTAGATTAGCAGATTCATATTTCGTTTTAAAAAATTATGAGGAAGCACTAGTCTACTATAACCGAATAATTGCATCAAAAACCTCAAGCGAAGATTATGCATTATTTCAAAGAGGAATGATTCAAGGCTTGCAGGGGCAGAATGACTTAAAAATTGCAACTCATCAATCCTTATTAAGACAGTTTCCAAAATCAAACTATTCGGATGATGCAAGTTTCGAGATCCCCTATACTTATTTTATTAAGGGTGATTTTGAAATTGCAAAAACAGATTTAAGTGCACTCATACAAAAATATCCAAGAAGTAGCTATGTACCGCGTGCATTAATTACAATTGGCTTGGTAGAACTTAACCAGGATCAGGAAGAAGCGGCAATAGTGACATTTAAGCGTGTAGTTAGTGAATACACTACTACTGATGAAGCAAAACTGGCATTGGAATCCATTAAAAATATCTACCTGCAAAAATCGGATGCCACCGGTTTTCTGGATTATGCGAATACCACAAGCATTGGAAACCTGAGTACTTATGAACAGGATAATATAACTTTTCAGGCAGCAAACAATCGTTTTCTTACCGCAGACTATCAGGGAACATTTGAGTCAGTAAATGCTTACTTTGATAAATTTCCAAAAGCTGTACATGACAAACATGCCCGCTTTATCAGGGCTGAAAGTCTGGTTAAACTTAAAAGGCCAAATGAAGCAATTCCGGATTATGAGTTTATTCTTAATGACTGGACTAGTGATTATACAGAACGTGCCCTGATCAGCATTGCAAAGATCTACCTTGCTCAAAAAAAATACAACGAGGCGATTGTCCATCTTAAAAAACTTGAACTAACCTCTGAATACAAAGCTAATTATAGTTTTGCTGTGAATAATTTGATGGAGGCTTATTCCAGTATGAATTTACCGGATGAAACACTTCAGTATGTGAAATTCATAAAAGAGTCTAATAAATCTTCAGAAGAAGACCTGTTCAGAGCAGGACTTTATTCAGGAAAAGCTAATCTGATTATTGGGGATACTATTCAAGCAGTTAAAGACTTCACTGAAGTTGCAGAAAAAACACAAACCGTAACAGGTGCCGAAGCAAAATATAATATGGCTAATATTTTATATCTGAGAGGTGAATACAAAACATCTCTTTCTTCAGCATTTGACCTAACTAATAAAATGCCTTCTCATGATTATTGGGTAGCAAAAACTTATATTTTGATTGCCGACAACTACATTGGCTTAAAAGATACTTTCCAGGCAAAAAGCACGCTACAGAGTATTATTGAAAATTACGAGAATAAAGATGATGACATCCTTACGCTGGCCAAAGAAAAATTGGAAAAACTGAAAAAAAAATAATAGATAATGAATATTCCGACTTTAAAATATACGCTGATAGTTAGTTTGTTTTTTTTATCTGTTACAGCTCAGTCACAGGATAAAAAAAATGAAACTACCACCGGTACACAATCTGCAAATATTACTGAAGAAATAGAAGTTATAAGGCCATATAAGCCAGTTTTGGCTGAAGCTGTTAAGATCCGCAGAAACCCTGACATGAATAGCGCCAAGGCCTTTAAACCAGTTCTAAGCTATAGTGTAATTGATAAAAAACTCAATCTGAATTCAAATATCAAAGAACTTCAGGCCCAAAAAATGGCAGATGAACGTTTATCAGTACTTTCCAACAACTATATTAAAGTGGGTGCAGGAAATTTCAATACTGCACAGGCTGAAGCTTATTTTAATTCAGGTCGTGATGCAGCACTACAAACAGGAGCTTATTTTAAGCACCTTTCTCAACAAGGCAATTTAGAAAAACAACAATTTTCAAATCAGGAACTTGGCATTTTTGGAAAGTCAGTTGCTGATTCCTATAGTATTTCAGGAAATTTAAGCTATGATCGCCGATCATCTTTTTTCTATGGATTTGTTCCTGCATCGAGTGTAGCTATCGATAAGAGTAAACAAGGATTCAGTACTATTGCTGCCGAGGCAGAAATAATGAATAATTATTCTGATTCATCCCCTTTTAATTATGCCGCGAGTATAAATGCTTACCAATTCAGTAATATTGAAGATGCAAGAGAAAGCTCAGTTCTTTTGAGAGGATATTTTAATAAGGAAATCAGTCTTTTTAATGTCGGACTGAATACCACGGCAGATTTCACATCAACAAAAGACGCTACCTATAATTTGGGAAACAATATACTAAGAGCAAACCCTTATGTAAATTTAAAAGGTAAAGGCTATGAATTTATACTGGGTGCAAATATTGTACAAGAATTTGGCACAAACAGCCGCCTGAATATTTTCCCATCTGTATCAGCAGAACTTCCTGTAATTCCTGAATATGCAGTTGTGTTTGCAGGGCTTAATGGAGATGTATTAAAAACCTCTGTAAGAGATCTGGCTCTGGAAAATCCATTTTTGAATAAAAATCTGGCAATTAAAAACTCATTAGAAAAAATCAATGTACAAGCGGGAGTTAAAGGAAATGTAGGCGCAGAATTTGGATACAAAATCATGGGCTATTATAAGAACATTGATGACATGCAGCTATTGGTGAACAATCAAACTATAGTTAACCGCTTTGATGTGATTTATGATAATGGCATAAGTTCAATATTCGGTCTTGAAGGTGAATTAAATGTAAAAGCTTCTGATGTATTTAGCATTGGCGGCAAAGCACAGATCTTTAAATATGATATGGCTAATCAAACTTATGCTTGGTTCAAACCAACGATAAGACTAATCTCTAATGCCAGAGCTCAGGTTAATCAAAAGCTTTTTCTGGATACCGAACTTCTTTTCCAGGGAGAAACTTACGCAAGGGTTAATACATCTGGAAGTGGATTTTCTTCAAGTACCCTTAAAGGGTTTATTGATCTTAGTGTAGGTGCAGAATATAAGGTGCATAATAAAATTGGAGTTTATTTAAGAGCTAATAATTTAACCGGACAGTCTTATCAGAGATATTTATATTATCCTAAAATGGGACTTACCTTATTAGGCGGAGCGAACTATTCATTTTAAGGCTTAGTTTGGCAGCTTGACAATTTAAATTTAAATTAGCCACATAATGGATATAGGTTTTTACATTAGAGAATTATTACTTGAACAGGATGAAATAAACGTTGCTGGATTAGGCACTTTTATGAAAATCAGGCTTGCGGGTTCATTCAATAGCTCTAGTAATGAATTCTATCCCCCTAGCTACCAAATATTTTTAAAGGAGACTGAAACCAACGATTTAAGTCTAATTCAGTTTATTAGTGTTGAAAAAAATCTAAGTTACTCTTCAGTAGAAGAACTCATTAAAAAATTCTCAGAAAGCATATTAGAACACCTTAATAGTTCCGAATCGGCAGAAATACAGCATATAGGCGTACTTTACAAAGAAGATGGACTACTTAAATTAAGACCATCGCTTAGTTTAGGAGCCATTGATCATTTTTTCGGTTTAAAACCTGTTTCTGAATTAAAAACAGAAGTACTTCTTGCAATAAATGAGGAAATGCCTGTCAATAATGTTAATGAAGATCTAGAAGAAGAAGAAGAAGAATATGAAGAAACCAAGAAAACACGACCGTGGATTATCCTATTTATTAGCTTTTTTGCGGTTTTAATTGCAGTTTCAGTATTGTTTTATTTCAATTCTGATTTCAATAGTTTCATTAAAAATAAAAGTGCCGGTATTTTTCACTCTAAGAATACCGTTGAACAGGCAGCACCTGAATTAATTGATTCAACAAAAATAAACTCAGATAGCCTAAAAAATGCCGTAGATAGTGCATCAATAGTATCCGATAGCCTACAACAACTAACAGATACTGCACTAACAACAGCTAATGAATCTGATGTTCTAAGTAATACAAGCGAAGTTGTTAATTATGAGCTAATTATAGCTGCATTTTCAATAAAATCTGAAGCCGACGTATACATAAAACAAATCGGCTCAAAAGGAATTCAGGCAAAGATCGTTGAAAATATGCCTGGAAAAATGCTAAAAATCAGTATCGGTACGTTCTTAGATGAAGAATCAGCTCAAAAAGAATTAACCAGAATACACAAAAAAATAAATAAAGATGCCTGGATAGCCCGGGTAAAACCATCCAAAAATCCAAAATAATGTTTCTACTTCAAATTGATACGCTTAATCCTATTGCTGATACCGCAGCAGCTACCACTCAGACGATGCAAACCGGTGAAGAATTAAGGTTTATTGAACTCCTTTTCAAAGGTGGTTGGGTAATGGTGCCATTGGCATTACTTGCATTCATGGGCCTAGTTATATTTGTAGAGAGGTATTTAACCATTAGAAAGGCTTCAAAAGATGAAATGAACCTGATGTTGCAGGTTAAGCAGAGTGTTAAATCTGCAAAACTTGATTCTGCCCTAGCCATTTGCAGGAATAGCAATACACCGCTTGGAAGAATGCTTGAAAAAGGCCTTTTACGCATTGGAAGACCAATCAAAGATATTGAAGGTGCAATTGAGAATGTTGGAAAACTTGAAGTTTCAAAACTAGAGAAGAATATCAGTATTCTTGGGATTATAGCTGGGATAGCGCCCATGCTTGGCTTTGTGGGTACTATTATTGGGGTTATTACTATTTTTCATGAGGTTTCAGTTAAAGGAATTATCGAAATCGGAACCATTTCTGGCGGACTTTATGTAAAAATGATCACTTCGGCAACTGGCTTGATCATTGGTATTATTGCCTATGTTTTATATCATATACTGAATATCATGGTCGACAGAATTATCCTTAAAATGGAGACTGATGCTATTGAGTTTATTGACCTTTTAGAAGAACCAGGCAAATGAATTTAAGAAAACGACAAAAGAGAGGAACAGTTGAAGTTCATACATCGGCATTGAACGATATTATGTTCTTTTTGCTACTGTTCTTTCTACTGGCATCAGCTGTGGCAAATCCAAATGTGGTTAAGCTATTCTTACCCAGATCAAGTTCAGGTCAATCAATCCCACAAAAAACGATTAATGTTTCGATTACCAAGGATCTTGAATATTATGTAGAAAAGAAAAAAGTCAATGCTTCTGATCTATTTCAAAATATAGAGGTTTATCAAAAGGCATCTCCTGATCTAACCATCATTCTATATGCCGACCGTACCATTGCAATTGAGAATGTAATAGATCTGACAGATATTGCAAATAAACTGAAGATAAAACTAGTTTTAGCTACAGAAACAAAAAAATGATAGAATACCGCAGACAGGAAGAGAACAATTATCCGAAAGCATATGCCATTTCAACTGGTATTATGATTGTGTTTCTGGTGATTAGCTTTTTCATTATTGCGAGCCGCGTTGAACCTGATACAGGTACAGGTGGAATCATTGTCAATTATGGCACCTCAGAATTCGGTATGGGCGATGATTACATGAGTGTTGAAGAGCCCTCAACTTCACCTGATGCCAATAATACTTCACCAGACAAAGTGATCGTTGACAATAACACGTCAGCTGATGTGAGTTCGGAGGTTACAGATAAAGCCATTGCAACTCAGAATAATGAAGATGCACCAGAAATTGTTACTAAGGAAAAAAGCACAGCTAAATCACCTACTGTGAGTGTGCCAGCTAAAGACAATAAACCTGCAGTTAATCAGAATGCACTTTATAAAGGCAAAAAGAATGATGGTCTTGGAAAAGGTGATGGAACAAGTACCGTTGCCGGCAATCAAGGAAGCGCTAACGGCGACCCACTTTCACCCGATTATGGAGAAGGTGGCTCAGGTAATGGAAGTTATGCACTAGACCTTAAAAGCAGGAAATTCACTAACTTGTCTGTGCCGAAGGATAATGGCCAGAAATATGGAAAAGTAGCCGTAAGAATATATGTAGATAAAAATGGTATCGTGGTGAATGCCATTCCTGGCGTAAAAGGAACTACCCTATCAGACAAAGATATCTGGGAAAAATGCCGTATTGCCGTTATAGGATCTTCTCTAAACAAATTAGAATCAGCACCTGATGTTCAAATTGGGGTAGTGATGTTTAATTTTAAAGTTAAATAACTCAGTCTCCGAGTTTTTTATTTCTCAGGTATTATTTGCCATTTTATCAGAACTATCCATTCATAAAGTGTTCTTTAAATATATGTAAAGAGTTGAAAACTAGAGATATAGTAAACTAATCCTGATTTTCCTGATCATCTTATTTATCCCTGCTCTTGTTTCCTAAGTTCAAAAAATAAACAGTTGATTCAATTTGTACCCAGCAGATTTTTATTTAACACAGTAGGAAAATAGTAATTGCACAGATCCTGGCTCAAATTTATTTAAACATCAGGCCATTTAAATTGGGCTTACATTTCCAGAATAGGATTCTCTTCAGGATATTAGTAGAATAAAATCATTAGGGCATTAATGAACTATTCTGAAACTCTCCACTATCTATATTCAAGGCTTCCTGTGTTCAGTAGCCATGGAAAGGGCGCAATCAAACCAGGCTTACAGAATACGATCAAATTCTGTCAAAAACTTGAAAACCCTCATGAAAAATTCAAAGCTGTTCATGTCGGTGGTACCAACGGTAAGGGTTCAACGTCGCATATGCTGGCAGCTATACTTCAGGAAGCTGGGTACAAAACGGGCTTATACACCTCACCGCATCTCCGTGATTTCAGAGAGAGAATCCGGATAAACGGAGAAATGATCACTGAAATGGAAGTGATTCAATTCGTAGAAGCTCATCAACACTACATAGAGGAATTGGAACCCTCATTTTTTGAGGTTACTGTAGCTTTAGCATTTGAATACTTTTCTGCAAATCAGGTAGACATCGCAATTATCGAAGTTGGGCTCGGTGGCCGTCTTGATTCAACTAATGTAATTCATCCAGAATTAAGCGTGATCAGTAATATTGGCTATGACCACATGAATATTTTAGGGAATTCCTTAAATGAGATCGCAGCTGAAAAAGCCGGTATAATTAAACACAAGGTGCCAGTAGTTATTAGTCAACGACAAAATGAAGTTGAAGATCTATTCATCAGCAAGGCATTTGAAATGAATTCAGGGCTTACTTTCGCAAGTGATGAATGGGATATAATTAGGTCTCAAACACAAAATAACTCATCTGGATTACTGAAATTAGAGATCAGACAAAAAACGAATATTAATAAGCCTGTTTTTAGTTTTGACAGTCTTGAATTAGATCTTACTGGAAGCTACCAATTAAAGAATCTGGCGGGCGTATTAAGCGCTGTAAAGCATTTAAGAGTTAAGGGCTATCAAATTGATGATCAGGATATTCTGTCTGCTTTAAGGCAAGTAAAAAAGCTAACTGGTTTAATGGGGCGCTGGCATTCGCTAAATTATAATCCACTGATTATTTGTGATACCGGACACAATGAAGATGGGATCAGGGAGGTAATGAAAAATATCAATTTAACCCCTCACAAAGATCTTCATATGGTTATTGGAATGGTGAAAGACAAGGATATTTCCAAAATTTTAAGCCTATTACCTCAAAATGCATTTTATTATTTCTGCCAGCCAAATATTCCCAGAGCTCTGCCAGCAAACAACCTACAATTCGAAGCAGGTAAATTTGGGCTGACTGGTTCTTTTTATCCAACAGTACAAACCGCCTTTGATCAAGCAAAAAAAAATGCGGGAAATAATGACCTTATTTTTATCGGTGGCAGCACCTTTGTAGTAGCTGAAATTATTTAAAAGTAAAATTAGCACTCTTTTTATGGATTCCGTTTTACAATATCATGCAAAAGGCAAACAAACTGCGCTCCTTGATTGTTTCACCAAGAATTTGTACAAACACCAGTGGCTAGAGATTGCCTTCAAAAATCGAAAAAAAGCGGATGGCGTATATGCTTTAAGCAATTAAAGAGTAAGGTTTGATGATCCACTAAACATTTAGTTCAGCCTACCCTAAAACAAAGAACCGGCAACAAAAAAATGTACCGGTTCTTTAAAATAAGGATTAAATAAAACTAACTCTTTTAACTAAATCTTATTTTTATCCAATGCTTTCCACATATAATAAATGGGTACACCTGTTAATACAATGATCAATCCGGGCCAGGTAAAATTGGGCTTGTAAATAATAAGTAAAATACAAAAGCTGATTCCCATAATAATG
The DNA here is from genome assembly GCA_947479815.1 of Sphingobacteriaceae bacterium. Lineage (GTDB taxonomy): Bacteria > Bacteroidota > Bacteroidia > Sphingobacteriales > Sphingobacteriaceae > Daejeonella. Next base: position 5,087 of record CANKAT010000010.1, on the reverse strand, counting down.
TATAATGCTGGCAGAAAAGGATACCCAAAAGCTTTATATGGTCTTTCTGCCTCTGGTCGTTTAACTCTTAAAATGTAAATACCCAAAATAGTCAACACATAAAAAATAACTACAACAAAAGAGATCATATCGAGCAGATCCCCATATTTTCCACTCAAACATAATGCAGATGCCACCAGACATTGTAACCATAATCCGAATTCAGGAACGGCATGTCTATTTAAACTAGCTGTCTTTTTAAAGAATAAACCATCATTTGCCATGGTATGATAAACGCGGGCTCCGGCCAAAATCAATCCATTATTACAACCAAAAGTAGATACCATAATCATAAGTGCAATAATTACTGTTCCAACATTACCGAATATCACACTTGAGGCAGCAACAGCAACCCTGTCTTTTTCTGCGTATGCAATTTCTCCTAAAGGCAGAACTGCCAAATAAACAAGATTTGCAAGAACATATACTATGGTTACGATCATTGTACCCAGAAATAAGCTCAACCCGATATTTCTCTTCGGATTTCTAACCTCTCCGGCAATGAAGGTCACGTTATTCCATGCATCACTACTGAATATAGAACCAACCATGGCAGCAGCTACCGCACCGAGAGCAGCGGCAATGGTTAGCGACTGAAATGTACCATCCGGGCTTAATTTTTGCATGCTCCATGCATTCTCCCAGTTAGATGTCCATATTTCAGGCTTCATCACAATAAATCCAAAGATAATCAGACCAAAAAGGCTAAACAATTTGGTTAGGGTAAATGAAGTTTGAATCATTTTACCCCCCTTTACTCCTTTTGTATTGATATAGGTAAGCAATATAATTATACCAATTGCCAGAACCTGAGCTGCTGATATTTTGACTGAACCCACAGTAAGTAGTATGAGATCTTCACTAACCTGAGGCCATAAATATGCGGTAAACTTTGAAAAAGCCACTCCAACCGCTGCAATAGTACCAGTTTGTATTACAGCGAAGAAACTCCAGCCATATAAAAACCCTACTAATGGATTGTATGCTTCTTTCAGGTAAACATACTGTCCACCAGCTTTCGGAAACATTGCACTGAGTTCTCCATAACTAACTGCTGCAATTAAGGTCATTAATCCGGTAATTAACCAAACAGCAATCAGCCATCCGGCAGAACCGACATTACGAGTAATATCAGCTGCAACGATAAAAATTCCAGAACCAATCATACTACCTGCAACCAGTAATGTTGCATCTAGTAGGCCGAGCTCTCGCTTCATTTCATTTTGGTCTAAGGCTTCATTCATATTAATAGTGAGTTTTGATTTAAGATTAAACTTACATTAAAAAAAATATCTGTAATCAATAATTTATGCAAAATCCGATTATTGTTTATTTAGTTAAAAAAAAAGCACAAAAAATTCAAATAAATAATTTACATAACTAACTCATAATCAGATGATATGAATCAAACAATGAAGAAATATGATTGAATTTCATAAGATTCTGAATTTCAGAGTTTGATTAATAGAATAAGCCTGCTATTTTTGCCGATTGTATAAGAAAATATAACGAATATAAACAAAGCATTATCCATGGAGTTTTTACAAAACAATTTGATTTATTTAATACCGGCGATGGGGATTTTTGGCATCGTAATTATGGCTATAAAATCAGCCTGGGTTACTAAACAGGATCCTGGTGATGAAAACATGCAACGACTTTCAGGTTATATTGCCGATGGAGCTATGGCTTTTCTTAAAGCTGAGTGGAAGGTACTTGGATATTTTTCAGTAATCGCAGCCATTTTATTAGCTTATTCCGGCACACTGGTTGAAACTTCAAGCTGGGTAATTGCAATTTCATTTGTTATTGGTGCATTTACCTCAGCCCTTGCGGGTTATATAGGAATGAACATCGCCACTAAGGCAAATGTTCGTACTACTCAGGCTGCACGTACAAGCTTAGCAAAAGCACTACAGGTTTCTTTCACTGGAGGAAGTGTAATGGGAATTGGTGTGGCAGGTCTTGCTGTTTTAGGGCTTGGAAGCTTATTCATTGTATTCTATAATATGTATGTTTTAAATACGGGTGGCAGTGTGAATGGAAAAGAGATGGAAAAAGCGCTCGAAGTTTTAGCTGGTTTTTCACTTGGTGCAGAGTCTATTGCATTATTTGCACGTGTTGGTGGTGGTATTTACACTAAAGCTGCCGATGTAGGTGCTGATCTTGTGGGTAAAGTTGAAGCAGGTATTCCTGAGGATGATGTCAGAAATCCTGCAACCATCGCCGATAACGTAGGTGATAATGTTGGTGATGTAGCAGGTATGGGTGCCGATCTATTTGGATCATATGTTGCAACGATATTAGCAACCATGATTCTTGGTCGTGAAATTGTTTCTGTCGATAATTTTGGAGGAATAGCTCCAATCTTATTGCCAATGCTAATTGCTGGCCTAGGTTTAATTTTATCAATTGTTGCTACGGCATTTGTAAGAATCAGTAAAGAAACTGACAGCGTTCAGAATGCGTTGAACATGGGTAACTGGTCTTCTATTATATTAACTGCTGTTGTTTCTTTCTTCGCAGTAAAATGGATGTTGCCTGCTGGTGAAATGTATATGAGTAGAGATATGGTTGGTGGCACCTTAAAAGAAGGAGCTATTGCCTTTACAAGTATGGATGTATTTTATTCCATTATAGTAGGACTGGTTGTAGGTACATTAATGAGTTTAATCACTGAATATTACACAGCAATGGGTAAACGTCCAGTTCTTAGTATAATCAAGCAATCTTCTACAGGTCATGCAACCAATATCATTTCAGGTTTAGCCGTAGGAATGGAATCAACAGTTGCTCCTATCTTAGTGCTTGCTGCTGGTATTTACGGATCTTTCTATTTCGCAGGATTTTATGGTGTAGCAATTGCTGCAGCAGGAATGATGGCTACTACTGCCATGCAATTATCTATTGACGCTTTTGGACCTATTGCAGATAACGCAGGTGGTATAGCCGAGATGAGTGGATTGCCTTCTGAAGTTAGAGATCGTACTGATAACCTGGATGCTGTAGGTAATACTACTGCAGCAACAGGAAAAGGTTTTGCAATTGCTTCAGCTGCGTTAACATCACTTGCATTATTTGCTGCATTTGTTGGTGTTGCCGGCATAGACCATATTGATATTTATAAAGCAGACGTACTTGCAGGATTATTTGTTGGAGGAATGATTCCATTTATTTTCTCAGCACTTTGCATCTCTGCAGTGGGCAGAGCAGCTATGGACATGGTGAATGAAGTGCGCAGACAGTTTCGTGAAATTCCCGGAATCATGGAATACAAAGCAAAACCTGAATATGAAAAATGTGTTGCTATTTCAACAAAAGCATCCATTCGTGAAATGATGTTACCTGGTGCAATAGCACTTATTGTACCAATCATTATCGGATTTTCTTTTGGACCAGAGGTTTTAGGCGGACTATTAGCAGGTGTTACTGTTTCAGGTGTATTGATGGGTATGTTTCAGTCAAATGCAGGTGGTGCATGGGATAATGCAAAAAAATCGTTTGAAAAAGGTGTTGAGATTGATGGTGAGATGTACTACAAAAAATCTGAACCACATAAAGCTTCTGTTACAGGAGATACTGTTGGAGATCCATTCAAAGATACATCTGGGCCTTCAATGAACATACTAATCAAACTAATGTCAATCGTATCCTTGATCATTGCCCCGCATATTTCTGCTGGTTTGAGTCATAAGGTAACTGTTGAAGTTCAAAAGGAAATAAAAGTGATCAAATCTGAAGATCAGGCTGGTAATACAACCATCGATACCATTGTAAATACAACAGATACAATCAAAAGATAATATAGACACAAAAGGGAATTCAAGTTGAGTTCCCTTTTGTGTTAAATGAATACTAAGCTAATACGCTTTCTAATTAATTTGTATGCCTTGCCCAATTGGCAAAATCAATCGAGTTTCATAATACCACTTTAATTAATTACGTTTGAAATCTGTTTAAATCATACTTTCACATAAACTATATTAACTAAACCAATTCGTATGTTCCACAAAAAATCTATCGAACAGTTAATGTTCGAATCAAATGAGACAGGTGAAGGCACATTAAAACGATCGTTAAGCAGTATTAATCTGGTTGCTTTGGGAATAGGTGCAATTATTGGTGCCGGATTATTTTCACTCACAGGAATTGCTGCTGCAGAGAATGCAGGTCCAGCAGTTACCATCTCATTTGCTCTAGCTGCTTTTGCCTGTGCATTTGCCGGACTTTGTTATGCAGAATTTGCATCCATGATTCCAGTTGCTGGAAGTGCGTACACCTATTCTTATGCTACAATGGGTGAATTTATGGCCTGGGTTATTGGTTGGGACTTAGTTCTTGAATATGCTTTAGGAGCTGCTACTGTAGCTGTAAGCTGGTCAAGATACTTGTTAGAACTCCTTCACAAATACAATATTAATCTCCCGCATGAATTCATTGTATCCCCATGGGAAACTATGAAATTGGGAGATGGAACCGTAATTAATGGCGGTATAATTAATTTACCAGCCATTTTTATTGTCAGTGTTCTTTCTCTTGTATTGATTCGTGGTACTCAGGGATCTGCGAATATGAATAACTTCTTGGTCATTTTAAAGGTTACTGTCGTATTAATATTCATCATTTTAGGATGGAGTCATATCAACCCTGACAATTATGTACCCTATATTCCAGAGAACACCGGTAAATTTGAAAATTTTGGATGGTCGGGTATTTCAACGGGGGCAGCGGTAGTATTCTTTGCCTTTATTGGTTTTGATGCGGTATCAACTGCAGCTCAGGAAGCTAAAGATCCTCAAAAAGGAATGCCAATAGGGATATTAGGTTCACTGGTTGTTTGTACTATACTTTATGTACTTTTTGCTCACGTAATGACAGGTCTTGTTAATTATAAAGACTTTGCTGGTGATGCAAAACCTGCAGCTACAGCTTTTGCCATGACAGGTTATACCTATTTACAAGATGCTTTAATCATTGCAATCCTTGCTGGATATACCTCAGTTATTCTGGTAATGCTTATGGGTCAATCACGTGTATTTTTCACAATG
>CANKAT010000009.1 GCA_947479815.1 Sphingobacteriaceae bacterium | reverse complement strand
ATTATTGATGGTTTATTTGGCACACACCGCATCTTTGCGGCTCCGCTAGGTGGCTTATACCTTGTATTAATTGCTTCGTTTGAAGTATTGGCTGCTTTGGTGCTGATAGGGGTTATTGCATTTTATGCTCGAAGAAATATCATCAAACTAAAACGCTTTATTGGTGCAGAGATGACCAATTGGCCAAGATCAGATGCAAACATTATTCTGATCGTTGAAGTATTCCTGATGACTGCATTTCTGTTTATGAATGCGGCAGACAATAAATTGCAGCAATTAGGATCATCTCATTATATCCTTGCTGGTTCATTCCCAGTAAGCAGTTTTCTTTTACCACTCCTCCCCGATTCAGAATCAGCACTGATCATCATTGAACGATTCTGCTGGTGGTTCCATATTATTGGGATCTTCGCTTTTTTAAACTATCTGCCCTATTCCAAGCATTTCCATATCATTATGGCTTTCCCCAATACCTATTATTCGAATCTGGAGCCTAAGGGTGAATTTTCAAATATGGCTTCAGTTAGCAATGAGGTTAAAGCAATGCTTGATCCGTCTTATATTCCAGAACCTATTCCAGAAGGGGGACGATTCGGTGCAAAGGATATCTCGGACCTGACCTGGAAAAATTTGATGGATGCGTATACCTGTACAGAATGCGGAAGATGTACTTCTGTTTGTCCGGCGAACATGACAGGCAAGGTCCTCTCACCCCGCAAAATCATGATGGATACCCGCGACCGTATGGTTGAAGTAGGAAACAACATAGACAAACATGGCAAGGATCATCAGGATGGTAAATCATTACTTGAAAATTACATTAGTAGAGAAGAGATTTGGGCATGTACAACCTGTAATGCCTGTACAGATGCTTGCCCAATTAATATTGATCCACTGGCTATCATAGTTGAACTAAGAAGATATTCAGTTATGGAAGAAGCGCAAGCACCCAGCAGCCTGAATAATATGTTTGGAAATATTGAAAATAATGGAGCCCCTTGGAAGTACTCACCGGCAGATAGAGCTAACTGGACTAATGTGTAAATAGTTGTCTGTTATCAGACAATAGATAAAAGCGAAAAGGTGAAAGCGGAAAGCTAAAAGGTAAAAGGTAAAAGCAGAGAAGAGCAATTATATGAAATGACTAGGCCGAGGAAATTTTAACTAACTACTAACCAACTAACTACTAACCAACTGACAACAGATAACTGATAACTGACAACAGATGAAAGGTAAAAGGTAAAAGCAGAGAAGAGCAATTATATGAAATGACTAGGCCGAGGAAATTTTAACTAACCAACTAACTACTAACCACCTAACTACTAACCACCTGACAACAGATAACTGATAACTGACAACAGATAACAGACAACAGACAACAGATAACTGATAACAGACAACAGACAACACAAATGAACATACCAACAATGGCCCAAATGGCTGCAAAAGGTGAAACGCCCGATATCTTATTCTGGGTTGGATGCGCGGGCAGTTTTGATGAACGTGCACAAAAAATTACCCGAGATATTTGTAAAATTCTGCAGCATGTTGGAATAAATTTCGCGATCCTTGGAACAGAGGAGAGTTGCACTGGTGATCCTGCAAAACGTGCTGGAAACGAATTCCTGTTCCAAATGCAGGCCATGACTAATATCCAGGTATTAGATGGCTATGAAATAAAAAAGATTGTAACTGGCTGTCCGCATTGTTTTAATACCATCAAAAATGAATACCCGAATCTTGGAGGCAATTACGAGGTAATTCATCACTCTCAGCTAATCCAGCAATTAATTGATGAAGGCAAACTGAAAGCTGAAGGTGGCGAATCATTCAAGGGTAAAAAAATCACATTCCATGATCCTTGCTATTTGGGACGTGCCAATGGTGTATATGAAGCTCCGCGTAAAGCGCTCGAAATTCTGGATGCTGAGCTGGTTGAAATGAAACGCTGTAAGTCAAATGGACTATGTTGTGGAGCAGGAGGTGCGCAAATGTTCAAAGAGCCTGAAAAAGGCACAAAAGACATCAATATTGAGCGAATAGATGAAGCTCTAGCACTTCAACCCAATATCGTGGCATCCTCTTGCCCTTTCTGCATGACCATGTTAAGCGATGGGATTAAAAATTTCAATAAAGAAGAAGAAGTGAAGGTGCTGGATATTGCTGAGATCACTGCAAGAGCAAACGGACTGTAATTAAAAAAACATACCAAAAATAAGATAACCTAAAGGCTTTTAATGTTTCACTAATCAACTAACTCAGGTAATCATTCAGATTTAATTTAAGGCTAAATATTCAACTGAAAATACTCAGTTCAAAACATTTTTCAGAATTTGATACCCCATCAGTTTTAATGAAGCAGGCGCTTGATCCCCAAAATATCATCCTGCAAAGCCACCAAATCTTCAGGTTCAACGGCATGCAGATCTAAACGAAATAGGGTTGCCATAGAATCAACATTGCCGGTACGGTCGTTAAAGGTTTGTACGATCACATCATCTTCCATAGTTTTTAATTGCAAATGTCCGGAACCAGTATCTCCGAAATAATCTACGCTGCTAACTCGGGCAATATTTAGAGAATAATATTCCTGCTTTCCGGTTAAATAAGTCTTTCGGTACCTTAAAAAACCTTCATCACTCAATAAGAGCTCATATTTTTTGATTTTTACTAATTCAGATTCGGGATAATGTAATTTATTAAGCCTAACCAAGACTCTTTCTACAATCTGATGAATGGAATCATCCTGCGGTACTGAGGCACTTATCAAACCTAGCGAAACACAAATGACTACACCGCTAATTAGCAATACTCCTGTGTATCTCATGTGCTTACAATACATTATCGTTTAAATATGGTAAAGCCCTAATGTAAAAACAATTAGTGAAAAATAGTTGGATTAATACCATAGAATTACAATTCAACACGCTAATTTTAACCAAAGCTAAGTTATGCCCAGGAATCTTTTTAAAACTCATTCTTTCTTATCGCGTATAAAATTACCGTAGCTCCATTAAAAGAAATTTATAGTGTTGGCTAATGAGCAGAGTTCCATTAAAATAGAATTACTGACAAAATTCCTCATCAAAATTCTGTATTTTTGACTATGAATATTTCTGAAAATTCAAGAGTTTGGATTTACCAGGCCAACCGGATCTTAATTCAGGATGAAGAGCTGGCTATTCTTCAAATGCTCCATAATTTTACGGCAGGATGGCTTGCACATGGTCATGCGCTGGCTGCACTTGGTGAAGTACTTCACCATCAATTCATCATACTTTCAGTTGACGAAGAGGTAGCAGGTGCTACAGGTTGTAGCATTGATAAATCTGTTAATTTAATGAAAGAAATTGAGCAGAAATTCAATCTTAATTTATTCGACAGGTTCAGAATTGCATACAGACAGAATAATGAAGTGTTAAGCTGTAGCAGGGAACAGTTTGAGGAATTGATAAAAAGTGGTCAGATTAGTGAAGACACCCTTGTATTTAACAACCTGATTACTAATCGACATGAAATGCAAACTGCCTGGGAGATACCCCTAAAGGATAGCTGGCATTCTAGAGTATTTTTATTTTGATCAAGAACCAAGACAAGTTAATCGAATTGGTATCCCAATCCTGTTAAATTGATCTCATCAAAAAGGTAATTTTTCAAGCCTTTTCATGTTTCTTAGAATTAGCCCCTGTTTATAATAAATATAGCGTGTAGGCCTTGATGGATTCCATCGCAATGGATTTGGCAAAACAGCAATCAATAATGCTGCCCTAGACTTGCTCATGCTTTGTGCTGTTTTTCCAAAGTATTGTTGTGAAGCAGCTTCAGCACCATAGATCCCATCCCCCATCTCAATCACATTCAAATAAACCTCCAGAATTCGTTCTTTGCCCCAAAGTATTTCAATAAGAATGGTGAAGTAAGCTTCGAAAGCTTTTCTGATATAGGATCTGCCAGGCCATAGAAATACGTTCTTTGCAGTTTGCTGACTGATGGTACTACCACCCCTAACCTTTTTACCCTTTTGATTTTTCACAAAAGCGGTCTCCATTGCCTTAAAATCAAAACCCCAATGCTTCAAAAAGTTAACATCTTCACCGGCAATAGCAGCCTTTTTTAGATTTGAAGAAAGTTCATCTATGTTTAGCCATGCCTTTTCAATTTTCCATTCCTTACCCTCAACTTTGTGTTCAAAGCCACGCTGAATCATTAAATAAGTGATAGGGGGATTGATAAATCTATAGACCAAAACCCATAAAATTGTGACGGCCAAAAACCAGGTTAGTAATTTGCCCATCAACCTTCCAAATTTTCTCAATTTAATAAAATTTATGTGCCGATAATTTAGTCCAAAAAAAATGCCTTCTGAACAAATCAGAAGGCATTAAAAGTATCATTTTTTTCCTAATTATACACCAGACAAAATCTGGAGAACGGAAATTATTCTGCTACTACTTCAAAAGCAACTTTAACTTTCACTTCTTTGTGAAGATTAAGGTTTGCAGTGTATTCACCAACAAATTTAGGTTCAACATCAAAAGTAATTCGTCGACGATCAACGTCAAAGCCTTCTTTCTTCAATCCATCTGCTATCTGAATAGTGTTTACTGATCCAAAGATCTTACCGGTTTCACCAGCTTTGGCACCGATAGAAAGTTTAACACCTTCTAATCTTGCTGCAATTTCAGTAGCATCCTTTTTGATCTTATCTTGCTTAAAAGCAGCTTGTTTTAAATTTTCAGCTAATACTTTCTTTGCAGATTCAGTAGCCAGAGTAGCATAACCCTTTGGAATAAGGTAATTACGTCCAAAACCTGGTCTTACATTCACAACATCATCTTTCTCGCCGAGATTCTTGATGTCTTGTTTTAAAATTAGTTCCATATCGCTTATCTCCCTCTTATTTTATTGAATCAGTAACGTAAGGTAATAAACCAATATGACGGGCACGCTTTACAGCCTGAGCCACTTTACGTTGAAATTTTAATGAAGTTCCTGTTAAACGGCGTGGTAAAACTTTACCCTGATCGTTAATGAACTTTAATAAAAAGTTAGCGTCTTTGTAATCGATGTATTTGATTCCGTTCTTTTTGAAACGGCAATACTTTTTGCGGCTCTCGTCTACTTTCGGAGCAGTTACGTATTGGATTTGATCTTTTGCCATTATTGTGCTACCTCCTCAGTTTTAGTTTCCTTGTTTTTATTGAAGGCTCCGCTACGTTTCTTCTCACTGAATGCAAGTGCATGCTTATCCAATGAAACAGTCAAAAAACGCATAATGCGTTCATCGCGTCTGTATTCAACTTCAAGTTTGTTAATAAACTCACCCGGAGCTTTGAATGTAGTTAGGTGATAGTATCCTGTTGTCTTCTTTTGAATCGGATACGCTAGTTTTTTCAAACCCCAATTGTCTTCATGGACAATTTCGGCTCCGTTATCGGTCATTAGCTTGTTGAATTTGGTTAACACCTCTTTCGCAGCTTCTACAGATAACAACGGGGTCAGAATGATCACTGTTTCGTACTGTTGCATTGTTGCTTTTTATTTTTTTTTAATTTATTTATCCGCTAAAGCTCTAAAACAGGGCTCAAAGCGGGACGCAAAAATAGATATAATTTTCTATTTATCAAATGCTTTTTTGAAAGTTAGATATTATAAAACACCACGGTTGTCCGGTTAAAATAAAATTTTTATAAAAAAGCCATTTATATGCAAAAAAACATATTTTTAATTATATATAAAAAATAAGCTCCCTTTTGATTAGAATCAATTTTTATATTTTCATTGCTTTGAATCCAAGTTCATTGCGAGGTTTTTTCTTGTAATTGCGGCGCTTTTTCCTGTCATTGCGAGCGTAGCGAAGCAATCTCATAATTATTCGTATAACAAAGGGATTGCTTCGTCGTGCCTCCTCGCAATGACAACGAGGATTATGCTACAAAAAACTAATTCCAATCCCACCACAAATCGTCCACTCACTGTCCCTTCGTTTACGTTTCTTCCGCCTTGGCTGGTGCGGCAATGACAACCCTGGCCTTCGCAGAACCTTTCATAGCATGAGACGCAGCGGTGGCATTTATTCGCTGTTTTTTATTGTTTTTTAAAGGTTCTCATGGTCTCGTCGTACCGCCTCGGCATGGTCACTTTTTTGCTAAAGAAAAAGGACTAGCCCCCGCGGCAATGAGCGGGAAAATCAATATAACTCCAATTTCCATATTAAACCTAAATCAAAACAAAAAAGAAGAATCTCTTTCTTTTGAAGGCCAAAAGAAACAAAAGCATCTTCCTGAATTTCAAAAGAATATTCTTTAAAACAATCCTGTTAATCAAAAATTAAATGCTTTTTTTCGATTCAAACGCGATAATTATTTTTTTGCAAAAATGTCTATAAAAAAAAATCGACTAAGTTTGGTTTAACCCATTCCTCTTTCTAATTTAGTAGCCGATGGACAATTTCATAGTATCAGCAAGAAAGTACAGACCAGCAACGTTTCAAACTGTTGTAGGTCAGCTACATATAACTGGCACCTTGAAAAACGCCATCAAAAATAATCAGCTGGCTCAGGCATTTCTTTTCTGCGGACCACGAGGAGTTGGAAAAACTACCTGTGCGCGGATACTCGCTAAAACAATAAACTGCGAGAGTTTAAGCGCCGATGCCGAAGCTTGTGGAGTTTGTCATTCCTGTATTTCATTTCAAAATGGTAACTCTTTCAATATCCATGAGCTAGATGCAGCATCAAACAATTCAGTTGAAGATATCAGAAGCCTAATTGAACAAGTTCGAATACCCCCTCAGGCTGGACGATACAAAATTTATATCATTGATGAGGTTCACATGCTTTCGCAAGCAGCATTCAATGCTTTTTTGAAAACATTAGAAGAACCCCCTAATTATGCGATTTTCATCCTGGCTACAACAGAAAAGCATAAAATACTACCAACCATCCTATCCAGGTGTCAGATCTTTGATTTTAATCGGATCAGGGTAGAAGATATTGCTAAGCACCTGGCAGAGATTGCCCTTAAAGAAGGGATAGCATACGATGAAGACGGGTTGCATCTGATTGCACAAAAAGCCGATGGTGGACTTCGCGATGCCTTATCCATGTTCGATCAGATTGTCAGTTTTTCAAGTAAAAATGTCAATTACAAATCTGTGATTGACAATCTGAACATTCTGGACTATGATTACTATTTTAAATTAACAGACGCTATCCTCTCTGAAGATGTAGCCAATGCACTCCTGCTTTTTGATGAGATATTGAGTAATGGGTTTGATGGGAACCACTTTATCACCGGACTAGCATCACATTTTAGAAATTTACTGGTTTGCAAAGATGCATCTACCTTAAAATTACTGGAAGTGAGTGAAGGAATACGACAGAAATATACTATTCAATCTCAGTTAGCCCCCCTATCCTTTTTGATATCAGCATTGAACATCAGTAATCAATGTGATCTTAATTATAAAACAAGTAAAAACCAGAGGTTACAGGTTGAACTCACACTTATTAAACTCTGCCATATCTCCGCTGCCGTCAATCTTTCAACAGCAGGAATTCCGGCCATACAGGACGGTCAGCTAAAAAAAAAACTTAATCCAGTAAAAGAACCCCTTAGTTCAGAACCCATTTTACCGATTCAAGAAAAAAGCATTCCCATTTCGGTGATTGTTGCTGAACCTATTGTACAAGAATCAATTGTTGAAGAAGCAGCAGTTTCTCCTAGCTCAGAGGCTATGGTTGAAGCAGCAGCAGTTAAGATCGCTATCCCAAAGCTTTCGGCCGGCACAAACAGCTCATTGATTCCAAATTTGAATGATTTAGAAGCAAACTATTCCAAAAAAGAAGAAATTCAGGCAGCGTATCTGATTGGTGAAAGTACGTTGGAATTTAGTTCTGATTCCATGCTTAAATTTTGGAATGCTTACGCAGAAAAGATCAAAAAAGAGGGTAAAATAAATATATTCACGATCATGACAGCCAATCCTCCTGTCTTACTTGATAATTTTCTTATTGAACTACTCATAGAAAACAAGATACAGGAAGATTTGCTCAGCTCAGAGAAAGTTGACCTTTTGAATTATCTTCGTGTAGAGATGAAAAACTTCAGCATAGACCTTCAAACCAGGTATATGGAACAGACTCAAAAGAAACGTCTTTATACTTCTTCAGACAAATATCAGCACATGCTGGAAAAAAATCCAAACCTAGAAGAGTTTAAACGTAGGTTCAATCTGGATCTGGATTATTAATCAGGCAAGAACGTGTAAATCTGATTTAAGACCTGCATGTTTTTTCTATTCATGTACAGCATTCAGATTAGTTTGATCAAAATCAGAGAAAGCGTTCCTGCCATTTTTAACCGAAATATCCTAAGGATCATGATGAACATAATCTTGATATTTTCGGATCGCAGTTCCAATTTTATTTAATCAATTATAAATTAACTGAAATTTCAAGCCCTTCAAGTTTTCAGGTGTATTCAAAATTCCTATATTTGAGGAAATTCCAAAAAACTCATTATAAAGTATATGTCAGTACAAAAAATTAAAGTTGCAAATCCGGTAGTTGAATTAGACGGCGATGAAATGACCAGAATTATCTGGAAGTTTATTAAAGATAAACTGATAACCCCATATCTTGAGTTGGATATCAAATATTACGATCTTGGAATGGAATACCGGGATGAAACCAATGACCAGGTTACCATTGATGCAGCACATGCAATCAAACAATATGGTGTTGGTATCAAGTGTGCTACGATCACTCCGGATGAAGCGCGTGTTGAAGAGTTCAAATTGAAGCAAATGTGGAAATCACCCAATGGAACGATCAGGAATATTCTTGATGGAACTGTTTTCCGTGAGCCAATTGTAATGAGCAATGTTCCGCGTTTGGTACCGAACTGGACTGCTCCGATCTGTATCGGTCGTCATGCTTTTGGCGATCAGTATCGTGCAACCGATTTTGTTACCAAGGGAAAAGGAAAATTAACCATCACATTCAGTCCAGAAGATGGTGGTGATGTTCAGTCGTTTGAAGTTTACAATTTCAAAAGTGATGGTGTAGCTCTTGCGATGTACAATACAGATGAAAGTATTTTCGGTTTTGCACGTGCATGTTTCAATCAGGCATTATCAAAAGGCTGGCCTTTATACCTTTCTACTAAAAATACAATTCTAAAAAAATACGATGGTCGCTTCAAAGATATTTTCGAAGAAGTTTACCAAAGTGAATTCAAAGGCAAATTTGTTGCTGCAGGAATTACATATGAGCACCGTTTGATTGATGATATGGTTGCTTCAGCTTTAAAATGGAATGGGAATTTTGTTTGGGCATGTAAAAACTATGACGGAGATGTTCAGTCTGACACTGTTGCACAAGGTTTTGGTTCTTTAGGATTAATGACCTCAGTTTTAATTACTCCAGATGGTGGCACGATGGAAGCTGAAGCAGCTCACGGTACTGTAACCCGTCACTATCGTGATCATCAGGCAGGGAAACCAACTTCTACCAACCCTATTGCTTCGATCTTTGCATGGACAAGAGGTTTAGAATTTCGTGGTAAACTAGATAATAATCAGGCATTAATTGATTTCTGTCATGCTTTAGAGCAAGTTTGTATTGAAACTGTAGAAAGCGGAAAAATGACCAAAGATCTTGCTGTTTGTATTCATGGAAACAAAGTAAGTCATGGTGATCATTATCTCTACACAGAAGAATTCCTCGATGCAATTGACCAAAACTTACAGGCAAAATTAGCCTAGGTTCTTTGTTAAATCTTATTAATAGCCGCCATTTAATTATTGCGGCTATTTTTTTTTACTCCGTACAGAACAATTGAAGAAGCAGAACCAGGAGCCAAGAACCAGGAGCAAAGAACAAAGACTGTTTAGTGGTAATTGAAATTTTGTGCTTTTTTCATACCTCAGACAATAGATAAAAGGTAAAAGCAGAAAGGTAAAAGGTATAAGTTATAAGTAATAAGTTATAAGTAATAAGTTATAAGTTATAAGTTATAAGGATAAAGCTAAAAGGTAAAAGCAAAGAAGTGCAAACATTTGAAATGATTAGTCCGAGGCAATTTTAACTAACTACTAACCAACTAACTACTAACCAACTAACTACTAACCACCTAACTACTAACCAACTGACAACAGATAACTGACAACAGATAACTGACAACAGATAACTGATAACAGATAAAAGATAAAAGATAAAAGTAGTAAATAGTGAAAATCCACCCTTAAGACTTGTTTTAGGTAAACCAGCTCTGGATGCCATTCGTGAAAAATACAAAATGCTTGAAGAGGAAATAAAGCTTGGGAAGATATAACGCTAAACACCTCTTTTGACCAGTAAAGATCATCCAAAAACTTCAAATCGTTCCCAGAATCCATCCTGAGGCAGCGGAGCAAAAATATGAACAGGCTCCAACTTAACAGGATGCATAAATTGAAGTCTACGGGCATGCAAACAAATACTCTTTTTAAGGCTGCCACGAGGGTATCCGTATTTATTGTCGCCAACTATTGGGCAATTTAACGTTGATAACTGCACACGAATTTGATGAGGACGGCCGGTGATCGGATCAACTTCAATGAGATAATAACCTCCAAGCTCACCTAAAAGTTTATAATTTAGTTCTGCACGCTGGCTTCCTGGCACTTCCTTTTCATAGGCCTTGGTTACATTTTTTTGAGGGTTTTTAACCAACCAATGCACCAGTGTTCCTGCCTCTACAGCCGGGCGGTTACGAACTACCGCCCAATAGGTTTTATGCATGTCACGGCTTTTGAACATCTTATTAATACGATCAAGTGACTTGCTCGTTTTGGCAAATAAAATAACTCCGCTAACGGGTCGGTCGAGACGATGAACCACACCCAAAAATGCACCGTTCGGTTTATTGTATTTTTTGGCAATGTATCGCTTAACTTTTTCATCTAGCGATTCATCACCGGTATCATCAACCTGTACAATATCTCCTGCCCGCTTATTTACAGCGATTAAGTGGTTATCCTCAAAAAGAACATCCTTATCGGTAATATCGAGTGAAAGAACGGGGAATTTTGCTTTTTTATATTCAGGAGGAGCCATTAATTATCAAATCTTAATATTGTTCCTTTTCATTTGGAAAGTTGCCGGCTTTTACATCTTTAACATAGGAATGAACAGCACCATTGATCTGTTCAAAAAGATTTAGATATTGTCTTAAAAATCGCGGCTTAAATCCTTTGGTCAAACCGATCATATCATTGATCACCAAAACCTGTCCGTCACAATGCTGCCCTGCTCCAATCCCAATAGTTGGAATTTTAACGCTATCTGTAACTTCTTTAGCAAGTTTAGCAGGTATTTTTTCAAGAACTACAGAAAAGCATCCTGCTTCCTGAAGTACCAAAATATCCTGCTTCAATTTTTCTGCTTCGGCCTCTTCCTTGGCCCGCACGGTATACGTACCAAACTTATAAATCGACTGAGGAGTTAATCCCAAATGTCCCATTACCGGAATGCCTGCCGTGATTATTCGCTCTACAGATTCACGTATTTCTATGCCACCTTCTAGCTTAACAGCATGAGCACCAGATTCTTTCATGATCCTGATGGCCGAATTCAGGGCTTCTTTTGAATTGCCCTGATATGACCCAAAGGGAAGATCTACAACAACAAGAGCCCGTTTTACTGCCCTAACTACAGATGCAGCATGATAGATCATTTGATCGAGGGTGATAGGCAAGGTTGTTTCATGCCCAGCCATCACGTTAGAGGCTGAATCGCCAACAAGAATAACATCAATACCACCTTCATCAACAATGGTAGCCATTGAATAATCATACGAAGTGAGCATGGCAATCTTCTCGCCTTTTTGCTTCATTTCCTGGATCGTATTCGTAGTGATCCGTTTTACCTCTTTATGTGTAGACATGTAGCAGGGTTTTAATTCAACTCAAAGTTAGGATTAATAGAAACAATACACAGTCAAAATATATCTAAATGATGTGAGTAAAAAGAATTTGATAAATCCTTCATCAAAACTTTCAATTTTAGTAATAAATACCTAATTTTGACGACGTGAAATATGAAGTAAAAAACTTCCCTCTACACCGCGGAAAATCTTCCGAGATCATTGCTCTTCAATCGATTTTAAATACCTTTTCAATTTTTACTAAATGAATACTTACATCAAATTACCTGCAGTACTACTTTTGGAGGATGGTACAATTTATCACGGAAAAGCCGCAGGAAAAATTGGAACTACCACTGGTGAAATTTGTTTCAATACGGGTATGACCGGATATCAGGAGATCTTTACAGATCCTTCTTATTTTGGACAAATCATGGTTACAACCAATTCGCATATTGGAAATTACGGAATTCACAAAGAAGAGGTAGAATCAGATAGCATTAAAATTTCCGGGTTGGTTTGTAAAAATTTCAATATTGCCTATAGCAGAAAACAAGCCGATTCTTCAATTCAGGATTATTTTCAGGATGAGCATATCGTTGGAATATCAGATGTAGATACCCGGTCGTTGGTAAGACATATTCGCGACAAAGGGGCAATGAATGCTATTATTTCTTCTGAAATATTAAACATTGACGAATTAAAGCAGAAGCTAGCATCAGTACCTTCAATGGATGGCTTGGAGTTATCCTCACAAGTATCAACTAAAGAAGCATATGAATACGGTAATAAAGAAGCTGCCAAACGAGTTGCAGTACTTGATCTTGGGGTAAAGAAAAATATTTTGAGAAATTTTGATAGCAGAGGTGTTTTCTCTAAAGTATTTCCTGCTAAAACCACATTTGCAGAAATGGAAAAATGGAATCCTGATGGATATTTCATTTCGAACGGTCCAGGCGACCCATCGGCCATGCCCTATGCCATTGAAACTGTAAAAGCAGTTCTTGCTTCAAATAAGCCATTATTTGGAATTTGTTTAGGGCATCAGTTACTTGCACTTGCAAATGATATCCGCACAATGAAAATGTTTAACGGCCATAGAGGATTAAATCATCCAGTAAAAAACGTGATCATCAATCATTGTGAGGTAACCTCGCAAAATCACGGATTTGGGGTAATTCCAGACGATGTACGTAATTCAGATAAGGTAGAGATTACCCATGTTAACCTGAACGATCAATCGATAGAAGGAATCAGGGTAAAAGGTAAGAAAGCATTTTCAGTGCAATATCATCCAGAATCATCACCTGGCCCTCATGATTCAAGGTATCTTTTCGATGATTTTGTTGCTATGCTCAATTAATTGCTGCACAAGTACATTTACAACACATAAACTATAATTTTCAATCAGAACTAAAAATAATATGAGTTTAATTCTCGACGTTCACGCTAGACAAATTCTGGATTCCCGTGGAAATCCAACAATAGAAGTAGATGTAATTACAGAAAATGGCATTATGGGTCGTGCAGCAGTACCATCTGGTGCTTCAACAGGTATCCATGAAGCTGTTGAGCTTCGTGATGGAGATAAGTCTGTTTATTTAGGGAAAGGCGTTTTAAAAGCTGTTGCCAATGTGAATGAAAAAATCGCTCAGGAACTTGTCGGAATTGATGTATTTTCTCAAAATAGTATAGATCAACTACTTATTGAAATAGATGGTACTGAAAACAAAGGAAATCTAGGTGCAAATGCAATTTTGGGAGTTTCTTTAGCAGTTGCTAAAGCAGCTGCTCAGGAAAGTAGGCAACCTTTGTACCGCTACATTGGAGGTGTTAATGCCAATACCTTACCAATTCCAATGATGAATATAGTAAACGGTGGCTCTCACTCTGATGCTCCAATCGCGTTTCAGGAATTCATGATTATGCCCGCTGGTGCATCTTCTTTCTCTGAAGCTCTTCGCTGGGGAACTGAAGTGTTTCATACCTTAAAAAAGATTTTACATGACCGTGGTCTTTCTACAGCTGTAGGTGACGAGGGTGGCTTTGCTCCTAAATTTGAAGGCACGGAAGATGGAGTTGAGACTATTTTGCTTGCTATTGAAAAAGCTGGTTATACTGCAGGAAAAGATATTTTTCTAGCTTTTGACTGTGCTGCTTCAGAATTTTACAAAGATGGAAAATACGATTATACCAAATTTGAAGGTGAAAAAGGTGCAATTAGAACGAGCGCTGAGCAAGCTGAATATCTTGCTCAATTAGCAGAAAAATATCCAATAATCTCAATCGAAGATGGTATGGCCGAAGATGACTGGGCTGGATGGAAATTATTGACAGAAAAGATCGGTTCTAAAGTTCAATTAGTGGGTGATGATCTTTTTGTAACCAATGTAAAAAGATTACAACAAGGAATTGACAGTGATACTGCCAATTCAATTCTGGTCAAAGTAAATCAGATTGGTACACTGACAGAAACGATCAATGCGGTTTCATTAGCTCAAAACAATGGTTATACCTCAGTTATGAGTCACCGATCTGGCGAAACAGAAGATTTTACCATTGCCGACCTTGCAGTAGCATTAAACTGCGGTCAGATTAAAACCGGTTCGGCATCACGCTCAGATAGGATCGCAAAATACAATCAATTACTTCGAATCGAAGAAGAATTAGGCAGTAATGCACGCTTCCTAGGTAAGAGCTTTAAATACATTAAATAAGCAGGTGTTAATAAGTTGATAATACCCATTAGCAAAACATCTTAAGAATATCAATCTTAGGATGTTTTTCTTTTATATTTGAACTAATGACTAGAATTTTAGATCTGATCCGCAATAAATATTTGATTGCATTCGTTGCATTTCTTACCTGGATGCTATTTTTTGACCGCAATGATCTGATATCACAATACGAATACCGTAGCCAGCTGATTAAACTGGAGGCCGAAAAAGCATTTTATACCCTTGAATCAGCCAAAGCTGTAAAAGATCTGAATGAACTAACCACCAATCAAAGCAAACTCGAAAAATTTGCCCGTGAAAAATACCTGATGAAGAAAGAAAATGAAGACGTATTTGTGATCATTGAGGTAGCACCACCGAAGAAAGAAAAGAGTTCTTTTTTTGGGAATTGAGTTAAACTAAATTTAAAAAATTCTTTTCTTTACAAATTCCTTTATTGGTCTGACTGCTTATTTTATTTACTAGGGAGAGGTTTTTATTATTTTCTAGCCTGTTGTTTTTTTCAGACTTCACCATTTCGCTTTCTTGAAAACCATTCAATGCTCAGTAGCGCAACTAGCAGAAAAAATATAAATTTAAGATTGATCAGTTCCTCATACTTGTGGTCTTCGTAGGAAATAGTTTTTACGGTTTCATTCTTCCTAATCATCTCAGGAAGGCTTTTCAATTGATCAGGAAACAGCATTTTTCCGCCATTTTGTTCGGCCATGGTAAACAATAACTGATGATTAGCAAGACTTTGTTTAAACTCAGTTTGCTGCTCGGTAACCACAAATTGTCCATCTGCCTGATATGAAACCTTCCCTAAATTGGTTTTTGCAATATAGCTGTATTCACCGGCCGGCAATATTCCTGCATTTAACAAATAGGAATTAGAGCTCCTGGAAAATAGAAAGGAATACCCTTTGCCCAACTTACTTTTCAGTGCAATATTCACATCGGGAGTATTAACCAGCTGATAGGTATCATTATATAGCTCGGCATTCAGCACAACCTGCTCATTCTCATCAAAAGAATTCTTAGAAGAATAAACCCGAAATTTCCGCTTATCCTCTCTGGTTGAAAGGTATTGTACTGTTTTTTGGATCAATTCATTAGTGGCATCATGATTGGCATTTTCCTGAAAATCTTCGAGTCGCCATTTCCATATACCCTCGCCAGCTAAAACACCGATCCTGCGCTGATTATCGTCGCCAAATACCAATAGTGGTTTTTCTGTAGCTAACTTTCCAATCTGTTGAGTAATGAATACCGTACTCGGTCCTTTTAATCCATAATTTCCAAAAGGACTGAGTAATGGCCCGAAGTTGCTGATCTTTAATTTATTACCATCAGATAATGTAAACGAATAAAAATCAGATTTCAGTACTGGAGTGACTTCCTGCATGACGCCAGAACTGGTAATTCCCAATACAGATTGTGAAGCTATAAAAGCAGGAATATTACTTTGTGAACCCAAAATGTATAAAAGCGGCTTATTTGCACTTAGCTGGATCACATCTTGTGCATTATTTGTTACTGATGGCAGCTGATGCAGGATAATGAGCCCTGACTCCTGAATATCTGATTTAAGAAGATCAGTAGCCAATTTAATTTTTACAGCATAGTTCTTATTGGTCTCTATAGCCTGTTTTAATGCCGTTATATCGGGATGCGGAGAATTTGCGAGGATTAAAACCTTTTCCTTTCCATCAATCACCTCTATAAAGATAGTCTGAGTGTTATTGATCACCGATAACTCGCTGGCAACCGGTGCTAGACGGATTGAATAGCGCTGGATACCTTTACGTTCGGCAGGCAGAGTTAATACGATATTTTGCCTGAATTCATCCGAACTGATTGAAATCGGTTTTGAGTAAACAATTCCAGCAGAAGATGAAACCGATAAAACAGAAGCACTCCCCTTTGCCTGATAGGCCTCCAGACTTATTTCAATTTGAAAATCATTATCTAGATAACTAATTGCATTATAATTCACATTTGCAATCAGGAGATCGCGCTTGGCAATAGTATCTCCCAGGGCAATGGTATAAATTGGTGCACGCAAATTTTTACTCTCATATTGAGGATTTGCACCGCGATTATAAATACCATCACTGCCAAGAATCAAGGCTCCAACATTTCGATTTGAAAACTGATCATCAATCAGTTTAAACAAGGATGAAATGTCTGTTAGCTTGCCATCAAACTTAAGATTCAGTCCATTTTTAACCTGAGAATCAAAATTGAATGTCCTGACTTCAAAATCTGCTGAAAGGTTCTTCTCTAGTTCTCGAATTTGTTCAACATATCGCTGCTGATTAAAATCTGCAGTTTTTGAGATCAATATAGACGATGAATTATCCTGTGCAATCAGAATCAAAGGTTTTTCTATGGTACGGTTTGTTGTTTTTATTAGTGGAGCAACCAGCAAAAAGGCAATGATAGAAATAATAATTGCTCTGAGCCCAAAAAGAAGGTTTCTTAATGATCTGTACAGGTTATTGGATGATCCATACAGAATAAAAGCATAGGCAATACCCAGACCCAGGCATCCTAAAAGCCAAAAAAATGAAGAGCTTGTAAATTGCAATTGAAACAATAGTGGCATAGCTTATGTAGCAAATTTAGCAGTTTAAAAGCTGAAAGTTTTAAGTTATGGGTGATAAGTTATAGGTAATAAGTTATAAGTAATAAGTAATAGGTAATAAGTAATAGGTAATAAGTAATAGGTAATAAGTAATAGGTAATAAGTTATAAGTGGAAAGGTGAAAGCGGAAAGCAGAAAGCAGAAAGCTAAAAGGTGAAAGCTAAAAGGTGAAAGGTGAAAGCAGAAAGCTAAAAGCTAAAAGCAGAAAGCTAATTGTGCAATCTCATATCTCATATCTCATATCTCCTAAAGGTGAAAGCAGAAAGTTAAAAGGTGAAAGCGGAAAGCTAAAAGCTAATTGTGCAATCTCTATACTCAATACTTCAGACCTCAGACATCAGACTTCATACCTCAGACCTCCTAAAGGTGAAAGCAGAAAGCTAAAAGCGGAAAGCTAATTGTGCAATCTCACATCTCACATCTCATATCTCATATCTCATATCTTCTAAAGCTAAAAGCTAATTGTGCAATCCCTATACTCAATACTCTATACTCAATACTCTATACTCAATACTCTATACTCAATACTCCTACAACATCCCCCCATCAACAGGAATAACCTGCCCGGTAATATACCCACTCATATCAGAACCTAGGAATACGCATAAATTGGCTACATCATCTGTTTCGCCTGCGCGTTTCAAGGGTATTGCCTGTGCCCATCCTTCCACAACTTTCGGGTCAAGTACATCAGTCATTTCTGTGCGGATGAAACCAGGAGCTACAACATTGGTGCGGATGTTTCTTGATCCAAGTTCTTTAGCTACTGATTTTGAAAAACCAATGATCCCTGCTTTTGACGCTGCATAGTTTGCCTGTCCGGCATTACCCTGTACCCCAACAACAGAACTCATATTGATAAACGAGCCCTTACGGTTCTTCATCATTACTTTCGAAGCAGCTTTGGTTACATTAAAAACAGATTTCAAATTGATATTCAATACATCATCCCAGTTCTCTTCAGTCATGCGCATCAATAAACCATCTTTGGTTATTCCGGCGTTATTTACCACGATATCAAGCGTTCCAAAGTCGGCTACTATATCTTCAATCAGTTTCTCAGCCTCTTCAAATTTTGAAGCATCTGAGCGATAACCTTTCACTTTGGTACCAAAACTTTGCAATTCCTGTTCAAGAGCTTCGCCCTTTTCTACAGAAGAAAGATAAGTAAATGCTACATCAGCACCATGCTCTGCAAATTTTTCTGCGATCTTTCGTCCAATACCTTTAGATGCTCCAGTAATTAATGCTATTTTTCCTTCGAGTAATTTCATAATGAATATTAAAACTGTGAAATTAGGACTTTTATTAAAAAAATCATACTTAAATATTTCAGGAAGGATAAATGGAAAATGTAGAAGATTTTTATGATCAGCTGAGTAGCAAATACTCAGACCTAATCAAAAAATGTGTACCCAGATATGACGAGCTACTGAACACTATGTTCCTGTATCTTGAGCCTGATTTTAAGCCTTTACGTATTCTGGATCTAGGTTGCGGAACAGGCAATCTAACTCAGAAAATACTGGAATACTTTCCTGATGCGCAGATCGATGCACTGGATCTTTCTGAAGATATTTTAGAAGAAAGCAGGAAAAGATTTGGCAATAAATCAAACATGAACTATCTGCAGGCTGATTTTAAAAGTATGAATCTTCCCCTGGGGAATTATGATTTGGTCATGTCGAGCATCGCCATACATCATGTTGAAGACCCCTTTAAGCTTAAACTTTATAAGGAAGTTTATCAATCTCTTAAAAAAGGTGGGCTATTTATTTTTGCAGATCAAACCCGGGGTATTACTGATGAGATCTATTTCAAAAATATTGAATGCTGGAAGGCAGAGGCGCTAAAACTAGGATCTACAGAAGAAAACTGGAACATGTGGATGGAGCATCAGGATGCTCATGATTTTCACAGTCCGGTTGGCTGGCATTTAGAAAATTTGAAAAAAGCAGGGTTCAATGATGTTGACCTGCTTTCAAAATATTTAATGTGGGGAGTATTCTGGGCTAAAAAAGAATAAATACTGGGAAATTATCCTGGTGATGGGATGAATTTCATAGAAATTGAATTCACACAATGGCGTGTATTTTTAGGAGTAAGTTTCTCACCTTCAAACACATGACCTAAATGCCCGCCGCAATTATTGCAAAGTATTTCTGTACGATAACCATCTCTGTCGGTCAGTTTCTTTACTGCACCTGCTATTTCATCGTCAAAACTTGGCCAGCCACAATGCGAATCAAACTTATCTTCTGAGCGATAAAGAGAGGCGTCACATTGCCTGCATATATATATTCCTGATTGCTTATTCTCCAGATATTGGCCTGTATAAGGTCTTTCTGTGCCCTTATGCAAGATAATGTATTCTTCTTCTGGTGTTAATTTATTGTATCCCATTTGATTGCAAATATAGGAAGGCAGCTTGAAAGAGTAGAAACTGCAGGGAGATATGACATGAAGCCTACAATTTGGGAAAGTGTTCAATGATTTAGTTCTCTGGGATTTTATAGCTGATCGTCACATTTGCAACTCCCTTACCATAAAAACCAAGTTCTTTGGCTGCAGCCTGTGAAACATCAATCATAAAGGACTTGGAATGCGGACCGCGATCATTCACCCGAACAATAACAGAACGCCCATTATCAAGATTAGTAACAGTCACTAGGGTACCAAATGGTAATTTTAGATGAGCTGCAGTCATTTTATTATTACTGTAAATATCTCCGCTACTGGTTCGACGACCTTGAAATTTACTTGCGTAATAAGTTGCCCTTCCACGAACAGTACGTAAATTAGAGGAAAGAATGCTGTCTGCCTGAATGCTATCTTTCTGTAAAGTATCCTTCGGTATATCTGTTTGCTGAGCTGAGGCTGTAGCAACTGAAATAAAGCTGAAGACTATAAAAATTAGGGTTTTCATATGCTTCATGTATTGGTTAATAAATGCAAATATCGCTATTTTAAGCTAAAAGAGCAAATTCAAAGTCCTGGATCTTGGCATTTGTACCCTTTTGCGATTATTCTTTCCCGTCATACAAGCGCGTCTTTGCGTCTTTGCGAGACCATTTTTTTTAAAATTATTCAATCAAAGCAGTAAAGCTCGCAAAGACGCAGAGACGCAAAGGATAAAAAATATAGGTATGACAGGCATTCATCATTCCTTATCGAAAACAAGAGAGATTATACAAGCTTAGTATATTCCATTGTTATTTTATCAAAAATTGAAATGAATTCAAAACTCAAAAGACATAAAAAAACCGACATGAAGCCGGTTTTCAATTTCTTAGCCTTAGGCTAATTATAGTTTTGCAAGTTCTTCAGCCATTGCAGCACCGATCTCAGCCGGCGACTCCACCACGCGAATACCGCATTCTCTCATGATTTTCATCTTGGCAGCCGCAGTATCATCAGCACCGCCAACAATTGCACCAGCATGACCCATTCTACGTCCCGGAGGCGCAGTTTGCCCGGCGATGAACCCAACAACAGGTTTAGTACCATGCTCTTTAATCCAGTAAGCAGCTTCCGCTTCCATACCACCACCAATCTCACCAATCATGACAATACCTTTTGTTTCAGGATCGTTCATCAATAACATCACCGCTTCCTTGGTTGGAGTTCCAATGATCGGGTCACCACCAATACCAATGGCAGTTGTAATACCCAATCCTGCTTTAACCACCTGATCTACAGCCTCATAAGTAAGGGTTCCAGATTTAGAAACGATACCTACTCCACCTTTTTTGAAGATAAAACCTGGCATGATACCAATCTTAGCTTCATCAGCAGTGATGATACCCGGACAATTCGGACCAATCAATCGGCAATCTTTGTCTGAAATATATTCTTTCACCAGAATCATATCCTTTGTAGGAATTCCTTCAGTGATACAAACAATAACCTTAATTCCTGCTTCAGCAGCTTCCATGATTGCATCAGCAGCAAAAGCCGGTGGTACAAATATGATGGATACATCGGCACCTGCTTTATCTACGGCATCTTTTACCGTGTTAAACACCGGACGGTCAAGATGTGTTTGCCCGCCTTTACCTGGAGTTACACCACCTACAACCTGTGTTCCATACTCGATCATCTGAGAGGCGTGATAGGTGCCTTCATTACCAGTGAACCCCTGAACTATTACTTTTGAATTTTTATTAACCAGTACACTCATTGAATATTTTTTTGTAACGCAAAGCTAACAGAATCGCTCAGAATCTCAAAAGGTAAAGACAAAAAGAATTAAAGGAATTTTAGCCTTTTCAAATTACAATAAGCTCATCAGGAGCATTAGGATCAATTGCTCGTTTATAGGCCTTTTCATCAAACTCTTTTTCGCTTTTAGCGATTACAACTGAAGCTACTGCATTGCCAATCAGGTTGGTAATTGCCCTGGCTTCAGACATAAAGCGATCTACTCCCAATAAAATGGCAATACTCTCTATAGGAACCACCTTTAGAGCTGTTAATGTTGAGGCCAATACAATGAAACCGCTTCCGGTTACGCCTGCAGCACCTTTAGAGGTGATCATCAAAACCCCGATAATGGTGATCTGCTGGCCGATACTCAGGTCAATATTGAAAACCTGCGATAAAAAAATCACCGACATCGACAGGTAAATGGAAGTACCATCTAGATTGAAGGAATATCCGGTTGGGACTACTAATCCTACGACAGATTTTGAACAACCAAATTTTTCAAGCTTGAGAATTATACTCGGCAGCACCGATTCGGATGAAGATGTACCAACAACAATCACAATTTCTTGGCGAATGTATTTAAGTAATTGCCACAGACTGAATTTATACAGATAACAAATCAGATTCAGCACTCCGAAAATGAACAGGATCATGGTCATGTATACAGCGATCATCAACTTACCCAATGGATACAACGTTTCAAGCCCGTAGGTACCTATGGTAAATGCCATGCCTCCAAAAGCTCCAAATGGAGCAAGCACCATAATCATCTTCATGATGTTAAAAATCACTTTCGATAATTTTTCAAAGGTTCCAATCAAAGAAGTGCCGGCAGAACCCATGCGGCTCAGTGCGAATCCAAACAGAACCGCAAAGAACAAGATTTGCAGAATATCTCCCTTAGCAAAAGATTCAAAAATGTTCTTCGGAACAATATGAGCAAAAAACTCCACCCAGTTCATGTCAGATGCAGAGTCCTGGTAGGTTTGTATTTTGGAAGCATCTGCACTTGAAGCACTTACCACCACCCCTTTACCAGGTTGGAAGATATTAGCAACCAACAGACCAATGATGATGGCCACCGTAGTAATTACCTCAAAATAAAGAAGTGCCTTGCCACCTACTCTCCCTACTTTTTTCATATCACCCATCTGGGCAATACCCAAAACGATGGTAAAAAAAATAATTGGTGCAATCAGCATGCTAATCATGTTGATGAAGGTTTGACTGATCAATTTGGCAGTAGGTGCGAATCCTGGAAAATTAATACCAACTAGCACTCCTAAAACGATGGCAACTAAAACCTGAAAGGTTAGGTGTGATACAACTCTCTTCATAACAAGAAAAATAATCTTAAAGTTCTAAGGTAATTTATTTTCAGGATAATTTATCGTTTGGCAATTCCTTCTGAGTTAAACTGCAGATCATACAGGCGCTTATAATATCCATTGAGCTTTAATAGCTGCTGATGGGTACCCATTTCTTTGATCTCACCTTGATCTAGTACAATGATTCGGTCGGCATTTTGAATGGTTGACAAACGATGGGCAATAACGATTGAAGTTCGACCCTCCATCAGTTTATTAATGGCCTTTTGAATAAGCTCCTCGGTTTCAGTATCAACCGCAGCAGTAGCTTCATCCAGAACCAAAATCTGAGGGTTATAAACCAATGCTCGGATGAAGGAAATGAGCTGAGCCTGACCAGCCGATAAAGTAGCTCCTCTTTCCATCACATCATAATCGAAACCACCAGGTAGCCGGTTGATGAACTCTACTGCACCCACATCTTGAGCAGCTTTCATTAGTGCATCTCTGCCGATCTCCTGATTATTCAGATTGATATTATTGGCGATGGAATCCGAGAAAAGAAAAACATCCTGCAAGACGGTGGCAATATTTGAACGGAGATAGTTAAGTTCATACTCCCGAATATCAATTCCGTCGACCAATACACTACCCTTATTAATTTCGTAAAAACGGTTTAAAATATTAATAGTAGAAGACTTACCGGCACCAGTTGCTCCAACCAATGCCAAGGTTTCGCCGAGTTTAACATGAAAGGAAATATCCTTCAATACCCAATTTTCATCAGTATAAGCAAACCACACGTTTTTAAATTGTATATCTCCGTTCAAATGAGATGGTTTATGTGTCCCCTTATCTTCGGTTCGTTGGTCGGTATCCAGTACATTGAAGATCCGTTCAGCACCAACCATGCCCATTTGTAGGGTATTGAACTTATCTGCAAGTTCACGGATAGGCCTGAATAACATATTGATATACATAATGAACGAAACCACCACACCTGGAGAAATTTGATTAGATATAATGGATCTTGAGCCATACCATACCAACAGGCCAATTGAGATTGCTGAAATGATTTCGACTACAGGAAAGAAGATTGAATAATACCAGTTTGACCGGATATGAGCATCACGATGTTTGGCATTAATCTGTCTGAACTTCCGCATCTCCTGATCTTCCCTTGCAAAATATTGGATGATCCGGATTCCGGAAATATGCTCTTGTAAAAAGGTGTTCAGATTTGATATTTGGGTTCTTACATCCTGAAAGGCAGATTTGATCGCTTCTTTAAACACGTACGATGCAACCATTAAAAAGGGCATCGGAATTAAAATAACGATTGTAAGTTCCCAGTCGGTATAAAGCATGACGGCAATAATTGCAACTACCTGTAATACATCACCCACAATAACAATCAAACCTTCAGAAAATATATCTGCTATTGTTTCTAAATCGGAAACCGTTCGGGTAATCAGCTGCCCTATAGGTGTACGGTCAAAATAGTTAAGTTTAAGGCTACTGATATGATTAAAAACATTGACGCGAAGGTCTTTGATCACCGACTGGCCAAGTACATTGGTGAAAAAAGTATGATAATACTGAACGCCAGTTTGGATTAATAATAATCCAACCATCAATAAGCTCATATTCAGCAATCCGCTACTATCATTCAGAATAATATATTTATCCAGGGTGTACTGAATGAGCCATGGCCGAAGAGGTGCAAGAACAGCCAGAAGGATGGTCAAAAAAATTGACCATGCAAAAATCCTACGGTACGGATAGGCATACCGAAAAACCCTTTTCAGGAGATTTACATCAACTGCATTGCCGCTTACTTTTGCCATTTAGTTTGGAAGATATTGATTCAAATTTTATTATTCTTAAGGGCCTTGATTGTTGTGAATTTATTTTTCAAGTGATAAATAGGGATAAATTACTTCTGTTAGGTATAGCCCGCATGCGGCAACAGACTCGCCAGCCACAGATCTGTTTTTACTGTCGATCACCTTTCTGATATCCTCTACTTCCATCTCCTTCTTTCCCACTCTGATAAGGGTTCCTACAATTGCACGAACCATATTCCTTAAAAATCGATCGGCCGAAATATGAAATACAATGCCATTTTTGGTTTTTACCCACTCTGCTCTTTGAATCAGGCAATTATTGGTCAGTGTTTTTGTATTTGATTTACTGAAACAACTAAAATCTTTATATTCCATTAAAATAGCTGCTGCTTGGTTCATGAGGGCTAGGTCTGGTTTATCACGTAATAGCCACGACAAATTATGAAGAAATGGATCTTTTGAGAAATGGATGTGATATTCGTAAGAACGAAGGCTTGCATCAAAACGGGCATGTGCATTTGGAGCAACTTTTATAAAACGCTTGACCACAATATCAAAAGGAAGCATTGAGTTTATACTTAGCAGAAACTGCGGGTTGAGCACATCAATGTCAGCAGGAATATCCACATGAGCAAATAGCTGCCTTGCATGAACACCGGTATCTGTTCGCCCGCATCCAAGCGTTTCTATATTCTGCCTACAAAGTGTAGAAAGTGCTTTATTGACTAATTCCTGAACAGAAAGCGCATTCTTCTGGATCTGCCATCCATGATAAGCTGTTCCATTATAGGCAATTTCTATAAAATATCTCTGTACCGTATCCAAGCTGCAAAGGTAATGCGGAAAAGGGAAAGAGTGGTGAGGAAGACGATATTTTTATCTACAAAACATAATCAATTGTGATAGCTGTAAATCATGTGTGAACGCTAAGGATGGATAAAAAAAATATATATTTGCATGAAACAATGTCATCATGCTTCAACGAGTACAAACCATCTGGCTATTTTTTGCAACCGCAGCTATTTTCGGTTTATTTTTATTTCCATATCTACAGGTTTATAATCCCGATGGTTCTTCGCGGGCTTTAAAAATTACTGGAGTTCAGGAAAGTGTTAGCGGACAAATCGTGCAGACGGAAGCTTTTCTGGCCTTAACCATCGCGACAGTAATTCTGGGTTTAATTCCATTTATTACCATTTTTCTATTTAAAAACCGGAATCAACAGATTAAAATGTGCTATCTGAGCATTGTTGCAATTCTGGGTTTTAGTTTCTGGCTGGTTCAAGTTGCTAAACAAGCCCTGGGTGTAATTAACCTGCAAACAGAAAATTATGGACTGGGGGTAATTCTTCCATCCCTGAGTGTATTTTTTGTCATTCTTGCGTTGAGAGGAATCAGAAAAGATGAGAAATTGATCAAATCATCAGACAGATTAAGATAGGGTATTACGATTCTAGCCCGGAATTAATTAATCCAATACCTGTCATGCCGGAATGATCCGGCAGGAACTAACTCGCAGTCCAGCCCCCATCTACAGGCATTGAAGTACCTGTAATCATAGAAGCATTTTCTGAGGCTAAAAATAAGCAAAGTGCTGCAATCGCATCGATGCTAACAAACTCTTTAACAGCGTGTTTTTTCAAAATATGTTTCTGAATTATTTCTGTTTCTGAAACATTCTGCTGTTTGGAAAGATCAGCGATCTGCTTATTCACCAAGGGAGTTTGCACAAAACCAGGACAGATAGCATTCGCTGTAATTCCAAATTCAGCGCCTTCTAGAGCTAATACCTTGGTCAGGCCAATTAAGCCATGTTTTGAGGCAACATAAGCTGATTTAAATTCAGATCCTACTAGTCCGTGTGCTGAAGAAATATTAATGATCCTTCCCCATTTATTTTGCTTCATGCCTTCCCATACAGACTTAGAAGTGCAGAAAGAAGCCGTTAAATTTATGCTGATAATATCATTCCACTTGGCAAGAGGAAAATTTTCAATGGCTGATACATGCTGAATTCCAGCATTATTAATCAGCACATCAATGGTTCCAAATTTGGCAAGGGCAGCTGCAATCATCTCTTCAATTTCGGAAGGGTTTAGAAGATTAGCCGATGAATAATAGGTTTCAACATTATATTGAATAGCAATAGTCTGGGCAATTTCGGCACCATCTGATTCAAGTCCATGAATAACAAGGTTAAAGCCTGCATTTGCAAAAGCCCTGGCAATTCCTAGCCCAATCCCGCTAGTACTTCCTGTAATCAGAGCAACTTTACCTTTCATTGAATTAAATTAATCAAGTGGTTTATCTTTTAAACATTCATCGGCAAGATAAAGAATTGATTCATAGTTCTTACCTACTGCTTCAGACATGGATATCTCACAAGTTT
Organism: Sphingobacteriaceae bacterium; assembly: GCA_947479815.1. Lineage (GTDB taxonomy): Bacteria > Bacteroidota > Bacteroidia > Sphingobacteriales > Sphingobacteriaceae > Daejeonella. Next base: position 36,548 of record CANKAT010000009.1, on the reverse strand, counting down.
TCCCAGATGAATAATAGCCTTCATAGGAATTTTTCTTAACCTCATTGGCTTCAGGAGCCGTAGCAGATGCGGTTAGTTCAGGGAAAATAAAACCTCTATCACCAGCCATTCCACAACATCCGGAATGAATGGGCACCTCTGCTTTTTCACTGAAATGTGAAGCAACAGAAACAAATTTTCGCTCAAGACCCATTTTCTGCAATGAACAAACTGGGTGCAATACCACTGTACCCTTAGTTTCTACAGGTCCGCAAGCCGGAATAACATAATCATGTAGGTAATCAATGCTATCTAGAATACTAAGGCGATCAAACCGTTGCTTGTTCAGATCATTGAGAACCGGACGGCATTGCTGCAGGGTATGTGAACAAGAGGTAACATCCAGAATTACGGGTAGCATCCCATCTTTGGTAACAGCCCAGAGTTTATCAATTGTTTCATTACACTTATCGGCATAAGCCATATTGTACCCCTTTGAAGAGAATAGCTGACCACAGCAAAGCGCCTCAATACCAGCAGGAATAATTACCTGAATACCTGATTTTTCTGAAACACTCAAGAAGGAATCTGGAATACTTTTTTTATCGGGGGCACCACCCATCACCCTCGAGATACAGGTTGGAAAATAAACAACTGCCGGCCCGGTTTTAGTTTCAAGATCAATTTCCTTAACGTATTTACCTGAAATGGCCCCACTTGTAATGAGCTGATTACTCCATAATGGAAATTCAGGAATTAATTTTTTAAATGCCCTAGTCAATCCCAGCATGGCATTTTTACCGAATACCGAATTCATTAGTGTACCGGCTTCGAGTGCAAAGTTCACTAATAAGGTAACTAGACGAAAGTTCTTTGAAACGAACAAAGCCACTTTATTGGAGAATGGAGAATGGCTTTCTTTGCGTAATCGTTTAACCAGATCACCTGTATTGATGTCAACTGGGCAACTTGTGGCACATAATCCGTCAACCGCACAGGTATCCAGACCATCATACTGATATTGCTTAACCAATTCTGCATGAAGTTCATACTTACCACTTGCCTCTAAAAGTGCCAGTTCGCGCCTTACAACAATTCGTTGACGCGGAGTAAGTGTTACATTTCTGCTTGGACACTTATGTTCACAGTAGCCGCATTCAATACATTTATCTACTTCCTGCTCTACGCCGGGTAAAGATTTAAGATCCTGTAAATGTGCATTTTTATGCTCATTGATGATCACACCTGGATTCAAAAGATTTTCAGGATCAATGACCTTTTTCAGGTTTTTCATGATTTGATAGGCTTCTGTACCCCATTCTGTTTCCACAAAAGGTGCCATATTCCTGCCGGTACCATGCTCTGCCTTCAGCGTACCATCATATTTATTGACAACCAGCGCTACCACTTCTCTCAAAAAACGGTCGTAACGGTCAACTTCATCAGCCGAATTAAATGACTGGGTAACAACAAAATGAATATTCCCATCCTTGGCATGTCCAAAAATAATGGCATTATCATATTTGTATTTTGCAAAAAGCACATGAAGGTCAAGAATAGCATCACCTAACTGAGCAACAGGAACTGCAATATCTTCTAATACAACCGTTGTTCCGCTTGCCCGAACAGCGCCAACAGCAGGGAACATCCCCTTGCGCAGTTTCCAGTAAAAAGCCTGAATTCCTGGATCGGAGGTAAAGCTGATCGGTTCAAGCAATACAAATTTTGCTGAATAAGGCTTTAAGCTCTCAATCTTTGCCTGAAGTTCATCCACACTATTGCTTTGATACTCCACTAATAAAGCAGCTGCTTCTAGAGGCAGTGTTTTCAAAATTGCAGGAACCCCTTTCACGTTTTCAATTGAACGCAAAGATGCTCTGTCCATTAATTCAACAGCTTCAGCACCTGTCAGGGTTAAAGGTTCGATTGCCTGGCAGGCAGAATAAATATTTTCAAAATATATAAATGCAGATGATTTATAAGGATAGTCGGCCACCGTTTCCATCACCGCCTCAGCGATAAAGCCTAAAGTACCCTCTGCACCAATCAATAGGTGAGAAAAAATATCTAGCGGATGAGAATAATCGATGAAGGCATTCAAAGAGTATCCCACAGTATTTTTGCTGAGATATTTTGTTCTGATACGATCTGAAAGTGCCGAATTATCAGCAATCTGTTGCCTTAAATTTAAAATTGATGAATAGACATCTGGGCATTCCTGCTCAAACCGGGAATAATCGCCTTTATTCTCTGTAGAAAAACTTTTTCCAGAAGGAAGAATGAACCGGATATGCCGAGTAGTATGGTAGGAATTCAGACTAACCCCACAGCACATTCCGCTTGAATTGTTTGACAGGATCCCTCCCATCATTGCCGCATCAATACTAGATGGATCAGGACCAATCTTTCTTTTATGCTTTTTGAGGTAGTTATTTACCATAGAACCGGTAATTCCGGGTTGCACTCTGACTAAATTTCCCTCTTCCTCAACAATCAATTGATTCCAGTACTGGCTTAAATCTACCAGAATACCATCTGTTATTGACTGTCCGGATAAGCTGGTTCCTCCTGTACGAAAGGTAATGGGAATTTTATGCTGATGCGAAAAAGCCAACAATGCGATGATCTCCTCTTCACTGACAGGCTGCACAACGGCTTTTGGCCGCAGATAATAAAATCCAGCATCCGAAGCATAAGCAACAAGGTCAATTAAGCGGCATTTTATCCGTTCTTTTGGCAAAATTGCTTCCAAAAGCTTCCCAGTATCCATAGTCATTAATTAAACCGCAATTTGTAAGAAATTTTGATTATTGCAACAATACAACCGTAAATCTGGTAATTATATGCTCCCCATTACCCTTGCTGAAACCTCAATAGCATGATCAATATCTTGCTCCGTATGGGCAGCACTTATATACCATAAACCACGTCCTATAATTCTAATCCGTTCATCGTGCATGGCAGAAATAAATTTACCCAGTTTAGCACGATCATAGCTCAGCGTATCTCTATAATCATTCACTGATTTTAAATCGGTGAACCCGATGTTGAACATGGGGCCCGGACCCTGAACCAATAAATTATGATTATTAGCAGCAGCAGCCTTTCTAAGTCCATCCATTAATTTATTACCAAATCTGAACATGCGCTCATAGGGATTTTCCTTTTCAAGAACTTCAATTGTTGCCAATGCGGCAGCGATTGTTGGGTTACTAGAATTCATAGTACCTGCATGAATCACTTTTGCATCTTCAATGAGGCTCATCCATTCTCTTTTACCTACGATCGCACTGATTGGGTAACCGCTACCCATCGCTTTGGCAAAAATTGACATATCTGGAGTAATACCAAAATACCGCTGTGATCCACCAATACTCATTCTGAAGCCTGTGATCACCTCATCAAATATCAAGGCAATACCATATTGATCGCAAAGGTCACGCAATCCCTGCAAAAAGCCTTCTTTCGGCACAATGCATCCATTGTTACACATGATTGGCTCAGTGATTATGGCAGCGATTTCTTGGTGATGGTCTGCTAAAGTCTTTTTAACTAAATCAAGATCATTCCAAGGCAAAATGATAAACTCATCTTTAGAATGCTCAGGCAAGCCTGCCGACCATGGAAATACATTCGGGTTTTCTCTGCTGCCCAATGCATCTACAGATGGAGTAGATATGCCCCAGGCAACATTATCAAGCCAGCCATGGTAGTGTCCTTCAAAACGAAGAAATTTTTGCTTACCCGTTTTTGCTCTTGCCACTCTGAAGGCTGTTTGTACTGCCTCTGAGCCATCCAAACAAAAACGCATCAATTCAGCTGAGGGAATCACTCGATTCAGAGTCTCAGCGAGCTCAATCTCCTTAATATGCTGACCAGCAAATAATTGACCTTCTTCAGAATAATCAGCAACTGATTTTAATACATGAGGATGTGAATGACCAAGAATTAATGGCCCTTGACTTAACGTAAAATCAAGATAATCATTGCCATCAACATCAAAAAGATGACTACCCTTTCCATGCGTATAAAATATAGCATGAGGATGATTGTATTTCCTGAATTCGGAGGATACACCTCCGGCAAGTACTTTCTTTGATCTCTCAAGCAATTCTGCCGATTTCGAGTAAACTAAACTTTTCATTATAGGATGGGTTAAATATTAATTCTAAGTAAATTTTATCACTGACCATAAAGATCAGTTAGCGCTATTCTATTGCTCTGTCTTGTTTAAGATGCCGGATCAATTCCTTTTCTCTGGCTTGATTTACCTTAGTCGAAAATTCTTTATTCCAATCATAATATCCCCTCTTTGTTTTACTGCCGAATTTTTTTTGTGCTACTAATTTTGTAAGGGTTGGATAGGAACGATCTGATTTGCTAAGGTCTTCAAAAAGATAATCAGAGATAGAGGCAAATACATCTAGTCCGCCCATATCTGCAGAAAGCAAGGGGCCGGTAACAGGTAGTCGTCTTCCGATGCTGTAAGTAACCGCTGCATCAATATCTTCCTTTGAAGCAATTCCTTCTTCAAGCAAATATTGAGCCTCTCTGAAAAGTGCAAACTGAAGCCTATTACCTACCAAACCAGGTACTTCCCGTTTTACTTCGATAGGCTTTTTATACATATATTTCAAAAGAGCGATGGTACGATTAAAGGTATCCTCACTCGTTTTATTGGTCTGAAGTACTTCTACCAGAGGAACAAGATGTGCGGGGTTCCAGAAATGAGTTACAATAGTTCGTTCTGGATTTTTAGTGCTCGATGCAATAAGACTCAGGCTTAATCCAGAAGTATTTGTTGCTATGATCACATCAGGAGCACATATTTTGTCAAGATGATTGAAAAGCTGCTGCTTCATAGAAAGATCTTCAGGGATACATTCAATAACAAAACTTGAACCAGCAACAGTATCATCAATGGATTGGCTTGTAGAAATTCTTGACTGGATTGCTTCAATATCCGGAAGAGAAATCAATCCATGTTGATTTAATACAATTAACTTATTCTTTATTCCCTCTAAGCCTTTTGTGAGATCATCTTGGTTCAAACCATACATCCTTACGTTCAATCCTGACCATGCAGCATTCAAAGCAATGGAATGACCCATAGTACCAGATCCGATAATTGCCAGCTTCTCCATGACCTTAGGAATCTTAAAATTTCTTTTTGACTATTGAAACTTTAAAACTCCGAAGAACTGAGGAAGATGAAAGTTTGGTCTTGGATTATCTACAAAATTCCAGGTAAGGTAATTTGGATTAGAAGTTCTGCTACCTGTTTTGTAGAAATTTGCCTTCCAGACAACACCTGGTGCTGGATTTGTAACATTTGAAAACTTCTTTAACATTGATAGTGGAATCCTGTACTCGATGGTCCAAGTTACGGGTTCAGTGATCTGAGGATCAACTACAGACGGCAAAGAATGAGCAATTTCAATTTGCTTTATGTCAGGAGCCTGAAGTTTAACAAACTCGGTCAATGCTTTTGTAACATAAAAAATAAGCGGTGTTCCACCAGCATTTATTTCAAGGTTGAAATACTTTAATGGTTCATCTGAGTCAGGCGAAAAAAAGAATTCAACACAGGAATCACCTGATACATTTCCATTATATTCTGTAACAGTACTCTTTACAAATTGATCTTTTACACGAAAGATCACATAAACATTATCTATATCGTAAATCATTTTGGCTTCAACCGTTGGTTTAAACGGAGAAACTGTACCCATATAATTATCAATTTTTATTGTTTCAATCTTCTTCCATTGTGCTTTATTCCAATTTCCATCAATTTTCATCGGTTTCTTTAGTTTAGAAACTAAATACTCTTTGTTGGCTGGTTTTTGAATGGACTTAGCAGCTGAAACTATACTCTTTTCAGAAGAAAGAATATCACTGCCTTTCATAGAGAAAGGCAGTGATATAAATAAAATATAGGCAATAAATTTCATTTTTTTTTGTTTACTATGTTATTATTTAGCACGGTATCTAGATACTTCATTCGGACTTATAAATCCGGACTTATTGCCAAAGCTTGATCTTACATACGTTAAGATCTGAGCAATTTCGGAATCCTTAAGATAACCGTGAGGAGGCATTATTTCATTGTAACCAACACCTTTAACAGTAACAGGACCAGAAAGACCGTTCAATACTACTTGAATCAATCTTTTCTTGTCTCCATTCACCCATTCAGATTCAGCAAGCGGCGGGAAACGAGTTCCGTCACCTTTTCCATTTTGCTGATGGCAAGAAGCACAATACGTATTGTACAATTTAGAACCTGCTGCTAATTGACCTTTCATCAAGTTATCTTTTTCAACATCAGGAGTTTTCACGTTAGGTGAAGTTAACTTGCGAGCAGCCATTCCTGCCAACTGTTTAGTACCGAAAGTTTTCTTGTCACCTTTGTACATTACTCTCCAGATTTTCCCGTTTTCACTTTCGTTCATGTAAAGAGACCCATCAGGACCCTGTGCTAAACCCATTGGACGAGCTTTAGCATCAGATGTGTTTACAATGGTATCTACAACACCAAATCCATCAGCAAATAATTCCCACTCACTTGAAAACTTTCCATTTTTAAAAGGAACAAAGGCTACGCAATAGCCACCCTGTGGATATGGAGCACGAATTGTTGAACCATGAAATGCGATGAATGCACCATTTTTATAACGTTCAGGAAATTGATTCCCTGTATAGAATAGTAAATCATTTGGGGCAAAGTGTCCTGGGAAACCAATGATCGGCATGTTGTATTTTGCCGCATCGCCTTCTTTTTTACCGTCGCCACCATACTCAGGGTTCAATAATTTCTTTCCCTGCATAAAATCATAATAGTAGTATGGCCAACCAGAATCAGATCCTTCTGGTACTTTCAAAAATTCTTCAGAAGGCAATAAAGCACTGTGCCATGGAGAGTATAGATCTGACCATGTTCTGGTAAAATCATCACGTCCATGCTGCATGGCGTACAGCGAGTTATCTATATTATTCCATGACATTCCAACAATACTACGGATACCTGTAGCATACATTGTACCGTCGCTTTGCTTTTGGTTTAATTTACTTTCGCTGAATTTCCAAACACCTGCATGTTCCTTTAATTCAGGGCATGGCATTTGACCCATAGAACCTGGCTGTCTGTCGGCAATCTGGCACACATCACTTGGAGAACCAAAAGGAACATACATGTTTCCCTTATTATCAAAAGCAATCGGCTTAGCAATATGCGAAGATTTTCCTCTTTTGTAATTATCAATCACAATAGTTTCTGTTATACCTTCAGGCACTAATTTACCTGGAGTAAGTTTGGTTCTTAAAACCTCGCCAGCAGTACTGAAATACAGATACCCATTATGGATGCGCATGGCGGTACCGTAATTACCGGTATCTGGATAATTTCCGAAATACTCAATAATATCTGCTTTACCATCATTGTTGTTATCACGCAAGGCAACACTACCTTGTTTTTTAGCATTAGGCACTCTTAGCTTTACATAAATATCACCATTCTTGTTAACCGCTAAATGTCTTGCACGGCCTAAAGAATCAGAAACTACAACAGCCTCAAAATCGCCGGGAAGTGCTAGGCCACCATTACCAGGATCACCCTTAGGTAGTCCAGCGGGACCTCCTGAATTAATAAAACTGATTGTAACCAGAAATGCCAGGCCTAAAAAAGCAATTAACTTTGTGCGAAGATTAGACTCGTATAATTTTTTAAAATTGACTTTCATTTTTATTGAATTTTGCTTTTAAATTGGTTGTTATTAAATTAACTGCATATTCTTGACTTTTTACTGATTTTCCAAATTAAACACGTATTATTTCTGGTATATTCTCAAAAAAGTTTCTGCATTAAAAAAATGTGAACTGATTATTTCTTGTTCTTAAAGGCATCCGGTATCATAAACTCATACTCTTTAGGGTGAAAAGGTGCTATGCTTTGACCAGTTGGTCGTGGTGCTGTTGGCCTGATCGGTTCATAACCTGCTGCAGAATATTTAATATTTAAAAACGGAGTCTCCTTTACCTTACCTTCAGTAAGCGAACGTATTCCCATATCAATGATTCCACTTGTCAATAAGTTTCTTTCAATTGGGGCAGTTGGTCCGCTCACAATGAATTTCTGAATATTGAGCGTCAGATAGCTAAAATGGGAATAATTAGGGCCGCCACTAAGTACAAATTCTGTTGCAACAATTCCTTTTGAGGTGTTTGCAGAATAAGCCCAACCTGTTTTAACATATTTATCTAGCATCATAATTGTTCCTTTAGTTCCATCTGCATAATTAACTATTACTGCATATGGCGTGGTTACAATCTCACGCATATTCCCCATTTCCTTATCCTGTATTGTATCACAGGCTGCATCCACCAACTTTTGAGAAATCTTACCTGAATCTATCGCTTTCCAAACATCATCTCCTTTCAAGCCTTCTACACTTTTAACACCCGTTTCACCTCCCGATCTTCGCTCAACCATGCACTGTAGAATCTCTGTTACGTGGAAACCATAGGCATCAAGAGATGCGTACCCAATAGCAACGGCCTCTTTAATCTTTACTCCGATGGGATGTACCAAATCCTTATCACGCCAGCAATACGGCAAAGAAGATCCAGCCATCAATGGAACATTGAGTTCCTTTGCACGATCATAAATCCACTTACTATCCAACCAACTATAAGACAGTGCCTTATCTGTAAATACTGGGACTGACCTATTCGATGCATCAAACACTCTGAATATACGTTCAAGGTAATTCATTCGTGGGTATAATTTCATTCCCAGTCTGTTGTAGGGATATTCTCCATGCTCTCCAACATAAACAACCGCATCAACAGCAAGTTTATCACCTCCAAGCGTTAAAGCCTCTTCCACTGTGGGATAAACCGGAACATCATTCATGGCGGCGATTTTGATACCTGTATCGTTAGCGCCAACTTGTTCGATAAAAACCGAAACTATTTTTACCTGAGGAGCTACCATTCCTTCATCTGTAGGAATACCAAGAAATAGTTTCGTGCCAATTACATCTGCATGGGCACTATTTCTGTATATATGGGTAATGAATGCAATTTTCTTAATGCCATCTTGACCGGCCAAAGCTCTGGATAACTGCTCTGTAATTGAAGTGATATTTCCGTCTTTCCCAAGTACAAAACCAGGAATAATACTCATTCCAGCTGCGGTAAACACAGATTTTTTAATAAAATCTCTGCGTGGATTATAGTTTTTTGGATTCATTGAAAATGTTTTAATAGTATATTTAATTTAAATAATTTGTAATTAAAAATAAGATCACCACCCTACAGCATAACCGTTTCTTCTTAGGTCGGCTCCACCCATCATCCATCCTGTTTTATGATCAATGGTGATACCCTGTGCTCCTCCAACTGTCATTGACCAATCGCCAAGTTTGGTATCTATCACATATCCCATTGACCTTAATGTTTTAATCACATCGGGTTTAACTCTGGTTTCCATTATTATCTCTTTTGCGGGCACTAATCCTAATTCATCTTTCCATCTGAATCGGGGTGCACTGATCGCATCCTGAATATTCATCCCAAAATCAATCGCATTCATAGCAACTTGCGGAACTGACTGGAGAATTCCAAAACTTCCGGGAGAACCCACAATAAGTTGAGGTTTACCATCCTTATGGAACTGCATCATTCCACCAATGCACCATCCAACAGCTTTTCCTGGTGCAACGGTATTGGCTTTACCTGGTTCAAGAGTCATCCAATCGAGCGCGCTATTAAATACCACGCCTGTGTTTCCAGCCACATATCCGGAACCGAAACCACCTCCATGAGTTTGAATGATGACAACCGCATTGCCCCATTGGTCAACAGCCGAAAGACTTGTTGTTGCATATTTATATTTGGCGGCATTTGGATTTTCCATAGCTTCAGGAAGACTATTCAATGTAGTTTCTACCTTGATACCAGCTTTTCTTTCGTTAACCTTTGCAATAACCTTCTCCCTTTGCTTAGCGATATAAGCATCTGATAAAAGTAGTTCCACAGGTACACTAACAAACTTTGGATCTCCGATGTATTTATCGGTATCGATCCTGCTTAGATTAACTGCCTCGAGTAGGTGAGCTAAGTAATCGACACTATTATGGCCCATCTTTTTCAAATCAAAACCCTCCATAATTTTAAGAGTTTGTAATTGCTGAATTCCCATTCCTGGAGGCGGATTATTGTAAACAGTGTAATCACGGTATTTTATTGAGATTGGGTCAACCCATTGCACTTTATCAGGCACTGAAGCCAAATCTTTTTCTGTTATAAATCCACCATCACGGGCAAAGGCGGCGGCCATTTCCTTTGCAATTTCACCTTTATAGAAAACGTCAATCCCTTCACTTGCTATTCGCCTCATAGTTTTAGCAAGCGGTTTATTTGAGAAATAATCTCCAACCACATACGGATCTTTATCGTTTTTAAGAAAAATTTTCCTTGATTCTGCATGAGGTGCAATCCTAGCTACAGTACCTGCCCACATGGCCTGATCAAATTCAGTGATGGGCACTCCATTCTCCAAATAATCGATCGCACTTTCAAAAACCTCAGATAGAGGCATAGTTCCATAATCCTTAAGTGCCTTTGCCCACCCGGCAAGATTTCCCGGAACAGAGGCAATTCTTGGACCGATACTTTCCATTTGACCATGCCCTGCACCATCTGCTACCTTCGCATCTGCCTTAAATTTAGTTATTTTGAATGTTTCAGGCACCCATCCTCCAAAAACAAGTGACCTCACCCTGTTCTCTTTAGCTGAATAAAAAAGCATATAACCAACACCTGCAGTACCAGACATATAGGGTTCTGCAGCATTAAGAGCAGCTGCAGCAGCAACAATAGCATCAATTGCATTTCCACCTTTAACCAAGATCTTCTGCCCGGCTAAGGTTGCCAGCGGATTAGCTGTGGCTATCATTCCTTTTTTACCTAAAGCCGCTGGACGAAGATTATCCTTTGCAGCCTGAGCTACAGCAGTAAGGTTGAGAACTAGTGAAATCAACACTACACCGGCAGATGTAATCAAGATTTGAAAGGGACGAACTTTGATTTTATTGAACATAAATTCTGATTTAACAAGTGCTGCTTTTGGCCGTGAATTGACATTGGCTAGAAACAGGCGTATGTGTAAAGGTTTTAAATCTTAAACATTTTCAAAAGGGAACAATGGCTTACGTCTTTGTTTATAGTCAAACAAAGTCATATCAGCCTGAGTCACTCCCGGAGTATTTACTTGAATAATTGTAGGACAAACAGGTGCATAAGCTGCAATTGGTGCATTTACCCCTTTAGCCACTATGGCATCGAATTCTGAAGGAACTACTCCCTGTGAAATCAACTGCTGCAAACTAAATGGCATAACTCTGAGCGATGTGAGCATAATTACACCCCCTTCTTTAGTAGATACTACCACGGTTTTACCCATCCTGAAATTTATCTGTCCGCCATGACGCGGATTGCTTTCCTGAAAAGTACCATCGGTAATTCTCAATAATTTTACATTCAATTTTAAGGTTTTTAACCCATCCTTGCCAGTACCTATGACCGTTAAATCAAACTGTTCACCCTGCTGATGTGAAGATGCATCAATTACGGCTTGAGGATCATACATACAAACAAAGTATTTATACTTTTTACTTTCTTCAAAACCCTCTAAAATACAAGAGTTATTTGCCGGACCACCACCACCAACATTATCACCCATATCAAGCAAGCATACGGGTTTAACACTATCATTAATTAATTTAAGAGCGGATGGGATATCATTTTTCTTACCTACAAAACTACTTTTGTTCCTTAGTATATACGCTTCTAGTTTTTTAGCAACTGATAATGCCTTTTCATAATCGCCATCTGAAACCACAATAATAGATGTTCCCATTTCATGAACATCAGCATAAGGAAAACCATGCTGTATGCTCAGCGCTAAAATACCAGGCTCAGTAGCCAGTTCATTGGCATAAGCATATAAACTAATGCATGGTTCATTTGCTGTGAGCTGTTGTTCAATACTAATTGCCAAAGGCACTTGAACCAGTGCCTGTACCGGCTTGGTTTTACCATTTAAAAGATTGACCAGTAGCTTTGCAGACTCAACACCCCGCTGTTTCATATCTACATGTGGGTTTTGTTTATAAGCTACTAGGGCATTAGTTGATGAAACCATTAACTCGCTGACATTGGCATGAAGATCAAGGGTACCAATAATAGGAATCTTATCTCCTACTATCTCCCTAACCTTACTTAACCAATGTCCGTCCATATCGGGAAATTCTTCAGAAACACCGGCACCATGAGGAATCACTAAACAGGCATCAACAGGTAATACTTTTTTAAGTTCTTCAAGCGTTTCTTGTAGAATAAAATTATACGTTTCAGCTGTTATTGTTCCTCCTGGAGTTGCAGATGCAAAAAGCAATGGAATGGCTTCAATACCCTCTTTATCCAATACCTCGAGCATTCCGGCAATCTCATTATGAGCATGTTGATATTCTTTTCTAATTGATTCACCCTTAAGATATTGCCCATTTCTAAAATCATCCATTACAGTTGGTGTAGTAACAAATGTATTTGATTCGTGATATATTCCTAAAAGGGCTACTCTAAAAGACATGATCTTATATTTTTATTTATTAAACACTCATAGCGCTTACATCTTTCGCTATTGATTCATCTTTTGATTCAATTTTCGGGAGGTTACTATTCCAATAGGAAGCAAGTATGGATGATGTAAATCCCATAATTGGTCCGCAAATAGCTGTTGCAAGCCCTACTGTAGCAATTTTACCCATCACTTTAGCTATCCCTGAAACAAGACCTGCATTCTGGGTACCTGTTGTAATGGAAATTGTGCGACAATCACTTTCTGACAATTTGAAGAGGCGTGCAGCCCAATAGCCGAAGAAAAACCCAAATAAGATCATCAATAACACTACTATAATTAATTCTAAACCAATATTTAGAATACTGTCTCTACCAGCTGCCATGATGATCGCCACAATAAAGGCCACCCCAATCATAGACACTAAAGGCATTGAATCATCGAGCCATTTGGCCTTACCACTCAAAAATTTATTAAAAAGAAGACCAGCGCCAATGGGAATAAATACCATTTTTATAATTCCCCACATCATTTCTATGACGTTTATCTCAATGAATCCACCTGCCAAAAGCTTCATTAAAAATGGAATCAAGAAAGGTGCAAGAAGGGTTGTTATGGAGGTTATTGTGATTGCTAAAACTACATTTGCTTTAGCCAAATAACACATAACACTTGCGGTAACTGATGTAGGTGCGCATCCCAATAATATGATACCAGCAGAAATTTCAGGCGGGAAATCTGTAAAACTTGCCAGGGTAAAGCCCAATAAAGGCATGATTGTATACTGACTGAACACGCCTACAATTACCGCCTTAGGCGATTTGGCTAAAGCAATAAAATCTTTAACTCCCATAGAGCAACCCATGCCAAACATAATTACTTGAATTAGCGGGGTGATCAATGCGGCAAATTCGAACCCATTATATTCCTTGAAATATTGCGGATAATACAGTGCTGTGGCCACAACAGATAGTATAGTTGTTGTAAATGTTAGACCTCTTAACAATGGAAAACCTCTGAAACTGATGGCCAGTAAAAGAAGAAAACCAATTACAAAAGGACCAGCTGCAGCAATATTACCATTGTATGCCATGAATAAGGCAATGAACAAACTGAGTAGAGATATGCCCGCCAAGAGCTTAAAGAAGTTAGTTTTCCTCATTGAAATAAATCGGATAAATTAATTATTTATAAAGAATTAAACTGATGCCTTGAGTAACTCTTCTTTCAATCTTCGGGCAACAATTTTTTCTTGACCCGGTTTCAGTTGCCAGACAGATAATTCAATGCCATCTCTTTTACCACCCATGGTTCCTCCACCCATAACCTCAATTCCGGGATTGCCATTCCATAGATTATCCCTAAGTTCCTTACCAGTAAGTTTAATTAGATTTGCATCCCAAGAAAGGTGTAAGGTTGGAGTATTGTTTGCAATTTCAGGAATAAAAACCTCTTGGCTAACTCCTTTTATAGGATTCACGGTGTTTACAATAACTGCCATTGCATCTTCCCATGACTTCCATTCCTTTACATGATCCATTTTAATGTGTCTTTCTAGAGCAACATACATGGCCAATATTTCTTCTTTATTTACTTTATGACCACGACAAATTCCACTGTTTGGAGGTGCACTTAAGCGAGCTGCTGCGATCAAATCTTTTTTGCCCATTAGAATTCCGGCACTTTGCGGTCCGCGCATAGCTTTTCCACCTGAAATCGCAACTAGATCAAATCCCATGTCATTGAATTTCCATAGGTTCTCTACAGGATGAGCATCAGAAGCGATATCAATCATGGTTGGAACTTTATGTTTTTTACCTAAAGCAAGCCATTGTTCATATTTCACTTTACCTTTATTCAATTCTCTGTTCAAAAACCAAAGCATGGCTGTTTTTTCATTTATAGCAGCCTCCGCTTCTTCCAAAGTTTCAACGATCACCAATTTAGCACCAGTATTGGTTAGAGCTTGATGGTAACCATTGGCATGCGACTTTTGCAGGATAACCTCTGACTTCATCCCCTCTACATTTGGAAGCTGCATCACCTTTTTACGATCCATACCTGTCATTACACCGGCAAGACCCTGAACTAATGCTGACCAGCATCCAGCAGACACAGTTGCAGCCTCTGCATGGCAAAGTTCGGCTATCTTTTCACCTACTTTATCAAGAACATCGTCAAGCAATACAAATTCTTCTGCTCCTTGAGTAATTGCCTGTGTCACTTCTGGAGGCATCAAAGTAGCCGTTAAGCGAGTACAAACACAAGAAGCATTAATAAAGGTTTTAAGTCCAAGTTCTTTAAATAGATCTCGACCTGCAGCTGCCATCACTGCTTCTTCTGCAAATGCAGATTGAAATGGAATACCACTTCCTATTAATCCTCCTGCAATTGGTGCAGCAGATAAGATTTTAATTAATTCTCTACGTTTCATTGGGTTATGAATTTAAATGCTAGATTAATTTTTCATTTCAACGATCATCTCAATCTCTACCGGAATATTCCGTGGGAGTGAGCCTAATCCAATGGCAGAACGGGCATGTTTACCATTCTCTCCAAATACTTCAACCATCAGGTCAGAAAATCCGTTGATCACCTGAGAGTGATTATCAAATTCAGGAACAGCATTCACCATTCCTAAAACCTTAACAATCCGTTTTACATTATTCAGGTTTCCAACTTCAGCTTTAAGCGCTTCCAATAAACTAATACCTGTTAAACGTGCCGCGTACTTAGCTTCCTCGAATGTAAATTCCTTACCTACCTTACCAATCATGAACTTACCATCTTCTTTCAATGGACCCTGACCGGAGAGATATACCAGATTACCAACTCGAACTGCTCCGAGGAAATTGGCTGATGGCGGACCAGGAGTTCTAAGCTTGAGGCCCATCTCACGGATTCTTGTTTCAGGATCTTTTGCAGTTATTACTGCAGGTGCAGGCGCAGTGACATTTTGAGCGTGAACCGTACCAGTTTTAATGACAATTAGCGTAAATAAAAAAAGAAAAAAATTAAGTAAACTTTTCATGTTCTTGTAAAAAATAAGTAAGTATAATTTATTAATACCTTTTGTGATTGCGACTATTTTGCTGTTGGGAATGATCTTGCATTCAGATCATAAACAACTTTTCCATCTTTAATGGTCATTTCACATTCAAGCAGGTTTTTACCTTCATGCTTGTACCGTGCCACATCATAGAAACCAAATTTTCCTTCACGTACATTAAGTACTGTAACATCTGCTATTGCACCAACAGAAAGGTGGCCAAGCTCTTCATGGCGGATAG
The DNA here is from genome assembly GCA_947479815.1 of Sphingobacteriaceae bacterium. Classification (GTDB taxonomy): domain Bacteria; phylum Bacteroidota; class Bacteroidia; order Sphingobacteriales; family Sphingobacteriaceae; genus Daejeonella. The sequence goes on along the minus strand of CANKAT010000009.1, from coordinate 20,636 downwards.
CTTTTGCTGCAGACCAAGTGCTTGCTTTAACCACATTGGCCAAAGTCATATCCATTGACATAAATTTAGACATTACGTTCAATTGATCTTTCATGGCTGAGTTCATACTTCCAGTATGTAAATCTGTACTGATTGTTTCAGGATAAAACCCTTGCTGTGTTGCCGGAATTGCCTGTGAGAAGGTAAAACTCCCACCACCATGACCTACATCAAAAATAATTCCTCTTTTTCTTGCCTCAATAACATGCGGATACAATTTTTTTGTACTAAGATCTACAATTGTCTCTTTTGTTTTAATCAACTCTCCGTAAGTATGGGTAAAAATATCGCCCGGACGCATTTTTCTAAGAAAAAGCTCTTCAAGGGATAATCTAGGCACTGCTCCTCCAAAATCGACAATGATTGGCAGATTTGCTAGTTTACCTGCTTCAACAGTTCTATCAACTGCAACCCAGTCAGATTTATGATAATGTGCTACCTTAAAACCTACAATATACTGACTGTAATGTTTTGCGACATCTGCAGCAAGGATGGGATCAAAGAAGCTGTTATTCTGCTGCTGTAGAGAATTTTCATCGCCGTACATTCCCTTTCTTGAAATATTTAAAAATGCCAATACACGTGTTTGAGATTTATCGATTACATTTTTCTTGAATAACTCAAATGTTTCTGCTCCGGAATCACCACAATCTACAATTGTAGTTACCCCTACACGGAAAGTGAATCCATCAGCAGGAAGTGAAGAAAACCCATTTCCCAGTTGAGCATCTGGGTCAGTACCTGCAAAAACGTGACCGTGAATATCGATTAACCCCGGAGTCACATATTTGCCAGTCAAATCAATAACTTGTTTACCTAGCTTTGGATCAATATTCTGTGCAATTGCTGCGATCTTACCATCCTGAATAGCAACATCCATAACACGGTCAATGTTATTTTTAGGATCAATTAAATGCCCACCTTTTAAGATAGTTGTATAACTCTGCGCGCTCACTGAAAACTGAGCGGCAATAAAAAAGGCGAATGCCAGAAAAAAACGATTTTTCATTTTATTATTTTTTTTTGATTTTATGATTTAACTGAGGCTTTTAATAACTCTTCTTTTAAACGGGCAGCAACAATTTTTTCTTCTCCTGCTTCCAGCACATGCATTCCGCAACGAATAGTGTTTGGCGCTTCCCATGAAATAACTTCTACAGAAGGATTACCCTGACGTAAACGTTCGCCCATTTCTATATTGGTGAGCTTTATTTTATTGGAATCCCATGTCACTTTTAAGGTTGGCATGTTATTATCAGTTGGCGGAATAAAAGTTTCGGTTTTAACCCCATCAATAGATGTAATAGCATTTGCAATAATGGCGATCTTCGCCTCCCACATTTGCCATTCTTTTTGATGATCTAGATTGACGAAACGATGCAATGCAGCATACATTCCTAAAACTTCTTCCTTATTCACTTTCTGTCCACGGCCAATACCACCTCTTGGATTATTACTTAATAAAGCTGCGGCAACATACTTTTTCTTACCCATCAAAATGCCGGAACTTTGCGGACCGCGCATGGCTTTACCGCCAGAGATCACAACCAAATCAAAACCCATATCATTGAATTTCCAAAGATTCTCAACAGGAGGAACATCGGCAGCAATGTCAATCATAGTTGGAAGGTTATACTTTTTGCCAATTTCAAGCCATTCTTCATGTTTTATCTGGCCTTTATGTACTTCCCTATTCAAGAACCACAACATAGCCGTATTTTCATTGATAGCCGCTTCAACTTCTGCTCTTGTTTCAACTTTTATAAGTTTAACACCAGCTTGAGTAAGTGCATGATCATATCCCGCAGAATGACTTTTTTGAAGTATCACTTCAGTTTTCATACCGGTACCTGCCAGATTTGGCACCTGACTTACCCTTTTGGTATCCATACCAGTAAGTACTCCGGCCATGCCTAGCATCAATGCCGACCAGCAACCTGCAGTAACCATAGCAGCTTCTGCATGGCATATTTCAGCAATTTTTGCTCCTACTTTTTCCTGTACATCATCAACCAACGCGAATTTTTTTGAAGCTGCATTGATTGCATCCATTACATCTGGTGGCATCAGGGAGCCCGACATAACCGTATAATTACCGGCTGCATTGATAAAGGTACGAATACCCAGCTCTGCAAACAGATCACGTTTAGCAGCAGGTGCTACTGCTGAAAAAACATTCTCTAATGGGGCTGCTGCTGCAGTCATACTACCTGCCAAAGGCAGAATAGTGAGGCTTTTGAGGATTTCTCTACGTTTCATTTCTTTATATATTTAATTTATTAAATCTTTTCAATAATAGGAATCTTCCAATAAAGATGACCTATATTAAGGCCTTTGAAAGCTCATCCTTTATTCTTTGTGCAACAATTTTAACTTCATCCGCTTTGAGCATATGTGTAGTTACATTAATGCTTCCATCCGGGCCACCCCCCACTTCAATGGATGGATTACCTTCCCTTAAATTGCTAGCAAGGTTATCCAGTTTAATTAATGATTTATCCCAGGAAATATTTAAAGTTGGGATACGATTTATAAGTAGTAAGGGTATTACTTCAGCTTTCACGCCCTTAACTGAAGAGGCAGCGTTGGCAATTGTAGTAATTCTGTCTTCGAGCATTTTCCATTCCTGATCCTGATCGGTATTTATAAATCGTTCTAATGCGAAGTATAAAGCAAAAATTTCTTCCTTGTTTACTTTCATTCCGCGACCGATGTTATTCCCTCTTGGCGGGGCATTCAGTCTGGCGGCGGCGATCAGATCTTTTCTTCCACTAAGTATACCTGTACTTTGAGGCCCTCTCATAAATTTTCCACCTGAAACACAAACCAGATCAAAACCCAGGTCATGAAATTTCCACAGGTTTTCTTTTGGAGGAAGGTCTGCGGCCATATCAATCATAGTAGGAATTTTACGTTTCTTAGCTATTTGCAGCCATTCAGCATGTTGAATTTCACCCAAAGAAGCTTGATAATTGATAAAATACATCATTGCCGTTTGGTCAGTGATGGCATTTTCCAATTCTTTAGTGGTAGTTACCGTGATCAGTTTTACTCCACAGTTTTTTAGTGCGTGAGCATAACCATCATTATGTGCTTTTTGAATAATCACTTCAGACTTCATTCCAGTACCTTCAAGAAATGGGATTTGTGAAGCCTTTTTAGCGTCGTTTCCGCTTAGAACACCAGCCGTCCCTAACATCAAGGCAGAAAAAGCTCCAGCAGTGACCATAGCTGATTCAGCATGCAGCAGACTAGCAATTCTTGCCCCAACCTTGTCTTGAACTTCTTCTAGCCTACAGAAATGTTTTGATGCATGGCGAATGGCATCTAAAGCCTCCTCATGCATCAATGATCCACTCAAAGAAGTGAAATATCCTGAAGCGTTTATAAATGTACGCAGACCAAACTCACTGAATACATCCCGCTTTGGCAAGGGTGCAGCCTGTACTGATTGAACTATAGAACCGGAATTACCAACCGCACCTGCAAGTGGTAACATGGTTAAAGTTTTCAAGATTTCTCGGCGCTTCATGTATTTATTGGTTGGTGGTGAAGTATACGTAGATCAGAAATTATTTACATTCAGTACAATTATGAAGCGGACTTACAATTCCATTGAGATCATAAACGATCTTGCCTCCGAAAATAGTCATTTCACATTCTAGCTTTTCATTACTTTCCATTTTATATCCTTGCAGATCATAGAAACCGAAATTACCCTTTCTCATTCCAAGAATTGCAACATCAGCAATCGCACCTTCTGAAAGGTTACCAAGCTGTGGGCGATTGATTGCCTTTGCCGGAGCCCAGGTACTTGCATTGATCACTTCCTGAAGGTTCATCCCAATTTTTAAGAATTTCGACATCACCAAAAGCATATCCTTCATAGAGCCTTTCATACTGCTAATGTGAAGGTCAGTACTAATTGTATTGGGATGAAATCCGGCCTTAGCAGCAGGAATTGCTTGTGAGTACCTGAAACTTGAACCGCCATAACCCACATCGAAGATAATTCCTCTTTTTTGTGCATCCATAACGAAAGGCTTTAATTCCTTTTTTGCAGTATCAACAATAGCTTCTTTAGTGTCAAGTAATTCGCCAAATGTATGGGTAAAAATATCGCCAGGACGAAGATGCTCCATGAATAAGGACTTTAGAGAAAGTCTTGGCTTTGTTCCACCAAAATCAACCATCACCGGAATATTAGCTAATTTACCTGCAGCAACGCCACGGTCAACATTTGTAAAATCAGGGCTTGTAAAATGAGCCACTTTTATACCCACTACGTAATCCTTATAAGCGATAGCAGCTTTAGCTGCTATTTGCGGATCCATATCAGTTGTATTCTGCTCGATTACACCGCCACGCATTCCGTTACCTACAATATTCAAAAACGCCAGAACACGGGTCTGAGAATTATCTATAATATTCTTTTTGAAGGTTGGAAAGTCTCTCCAACCTGAGCCACCTGCATCAACTACAGTGGTTACTCCAACCCTTTGATAAAAACCATCAGGCATTACGCTGCTAAAACCATTACTATACATGTGATTTTGCTCAGTACCTGCAAAAACATGTCCGTGAATATCAATCAGACCAGGTGTAACATATAATCCCTGAGCATTTACAATTTTTGGGGCTTGTGCTGCATCAATACTGACTGCAACCTTTGCAATTTTCCCATTTAAAATTGCCACATCCATCACCGAATTAATGTTATTTTTCGGGTCAATAACATGTCCACCTTTTATGATAATATCATAGGGTTTAGACTGTGCAAAAATTACAATAGGCAACAAAATTGTTACCAGCAGAAAATAGAACTTCCTCATTTGAACTAGTTATTTATTAAAAAAAATTGAGATAAACTATTAAGTATTCGTATTAAAATATTTTAAAATTGGCAGCTAAGAATTAATCTAGGCGCTTGCCGTTACTATCCCAGCCCTTGCTGAAAAAATAGGACTCAGGAGCGCACTGGTAACGTACTCGTGCTAATTCTGTAGTTTCTACTTTTTTGTAACCCAATATACGGGATTCCAATGCAAAATCCAATATACCGCTGCTTAACATGGTGCGTTCAACAGGATAAGGTGCTTTCCCCGTATTAAACATGATTTCAATATTTTTAACCAAACAACCAAAATGGTAATGAGGTTTTCCTTGCAACTTCATTAGGGTTGAGAATGGCTTTTGTTGACCTTCAACATCAACTGCATAGGTAAAGTCTTGCACCAAACCGGTCATCAGAAATGCAGCAGCCTTTAAGCCATCATTATACTCAACGATAAATACAGACGGTTTTTTTACAAGCTCCTTCATATTACCTACCTCACGTGTTTCACTATGAGAAATTGCCCGATCAAAGAGTCTTTTAACCCATTCGTTCTGATCCAAAAAATTCCAGCATTCATTACCTTCAAAGCATTGTACAGACTTCACTCCGGTTTCACCACCCTTTCTTCGTTCAACAACTGCTTGTAAACCATCCAACAAATGAAAACCATAAATATCTAATCCACTGTAAGATATACCAACAGCATATTTTTGTGCTTTTCCAAAAGGAGTATCAATAGCAGGGATTCGCCATGATACAGGTATTGTAGATCCTGCAAGCATCGGAAACTTTAATTCCTTAGAAATTTCAACCATCCGTTTAGCTTGTCTCCAGCTGTATGAAAGGTGTTTATCATTAAATACTGGTACTGATTTTTTATACTGCCTGAATACATCTGTTATTTTCAAGAACATTTCGAATCTTGGATATTGCTTTTGTTCCTTATCATTCATGCGGTATTCTCCGTGCTCACCGATCAGCAGAACCGCATCTACGGCAAGGCTATCCCCTCCCATTGTCAAAGCATCTGCCACGGTCCGGAATATTGGAATATTGTATTTCTTTGCCAGAGGTCGGCTCATATCATTTTCAGGAAGCTGTTCCGTGAAAATAGAAACGATTTTAGACTCCGGATATGGTGCCATCTGATCCTGATTATACCCTTCCAGGTATTTACCAACAATAACATCCGCATGTGAGCCAGGACGGTATTCCGTCAATATTGCTGCGATTCGCTTTGGCTGATTATTAGCTAGTTGTGGAGCAGGAAAGTCAGGTTCTGCAGCCATTAATGGTTTAAAAGAAGATTCAGAACCAATTACCGCACCACTGAGTGGTAATACGGAAAGGTATTTTAATAGATTTCTACGTTTCATAACAGCTTAATTATCCTTAAACTTAATAAATTTGAAAAAAAAAATCCAGATTATTTTTTTCGATACTTGAAAGTATTTAAAAAAAATAACCTGGATTAATTAATAAAGGTTAAATCATTGAAAATTTACGGTTTATCCCACCAAACGCGACTTAATAAGGTGTTAGCACCGCTTTGTCTTGCTTTAGCATCAAGGAAGTTGGCCCTATTCAAAGTTTCTTCTGATGCTGGTACAATATAACGGCGAGGAATTGTTCCTCCCGTAATATTTCCAGGATAATTTGTTGGAATCAAAACAGGATATCCTGTACGCCTCCAATTAGAAAAGTTTTCTATCTGATCAAGGTAACCTAAAACCCAATGTTGTGTAGAAATCTGCTCAAGCTGCTCTTCAAATGTGCCTGCTGCAAGAAATGGATTGTACTTCAGATAGGTTGTTATCTTATCGCTAGAAATTATACCACCGCTACCATAAAGCGACCATTGCTTCATAGCAGATGTAACACCATTGCTATAGGATGTAGACGCATTTGCGGTACTCCATCCTCTGATAGCAGCCTCTGCAATAAGAAGTTGAACTTCTGCTGCACCAATCACGATAACCGGAGCATCATATCTCATTACAGTATTTGGGTTTGGCTCAGAATAAGTTTCAAAGTCGGCAGGGTATCCATTAAACTGTGCGTTCTTCATTCCTTTCTGTAAAGCTGTAGCAGTATCTGCTACATAACCACCTGCAGGTTGTTTAACCCATAATACTGAAATTACATTCAGTCTTGGATCTTTAGTTGTTGTTGAATTCCCTTTTAAATGATCAATAAATCTTTTAGAGATTTTTGAGCCCTGTATATTTAATGGATTTTGTCCATCCACATAATCAAGTACTCTAAAATGATCTGAAAAAGGATTCCTGTTGCTGGCAAGTCCTCCGTCAGCATACGGTGCTCTAGCCAGATCTGCATCATCCAAGATTGGTCCGCCAGCAATTGCCTTTTGTACCCAAATTTTTGCCATTGCAGGATCAATTTTGGTTAAACGCATACCGAGTCTAAGCATCATGGAATAAGCAAATTTTTTCCATTTTACTGTGTTTCCATCATAAAATAAATCAGCATTGCCAAAAGTAGTCTTAGAAGCATCAAAAGATGCTGCAGACTCCTCCAGTTCTTTGAACATATCCTTGTAGATATCAACCTGAAGATCATATTTTGGCTGGTATTTACCATCTAGTCCGACAAGTGCTTCCGAATATGGAATATCCCCATAAAGGTCGGTCAGCTGGTGATAAATATAAACTCTCCAGATTCTGGCAGCTGCAAGTTTATTAACGAGCGTCGGATCTTTCTTGGTTTCATTAATAACCAATTGAGTTTGATTTAAGCAACCGGTATAAGCAGCCCAGTTATTTTGGACATACCCCTCTGCAAAATACTTGTCACCAGGTGCAGTTACCTCACTATAGGTAGCCTCCTGCTGCAACATTTGCATATTATTAAAACGATTACCATTTGGATTTAATCCAATAGCTCCTAATTGTGCTTTAGTAAACAAAAAATTAGCATTAACACTTTCGTAAGCATTTGGATTCTTATTCAGCTTCGCAAGATCCTTGGTACAAGACGACAAAAACATTGCCGCAATGATTGCTGAATATATAGGTTTAAAGATTAAATTCTTCATGTTAAAAATATTTGATAGTATTAATTAAAACCTTACAATTAAATTAACCCCAACATCACGAGTACGAGGTATAGTATTAGAGGATTGCCCCTGTGTGTTGCCAATAGTATAAGCAGATTCAGGATCGAAATCAGTAATACACTTATAAAGAATAAACGGATTTCTTGCAACGAAGGAAATATCAGCAGACTGAACCTTCAATGCTTTCAGTTTCGCAGAAGGAATTCTGTAGCTTAGGATAAGACTACGAACTTTAACAAAACTGCCATCAAAAACTGAAGTTGTTAAAGGGCTAATACTTGCCTGGTTATTGTAATAGGTATCTACTTGATCAACTGGCCATGTCTTAGTGAAAGGTAAGCCTGCTTGATCAACACCTGAAACAGTTAAACCCTCTGGGCCTCTTCCTGGAAGTGTATTTTTAGATAATCCAAAACGGTACATGTAACGGCTTAAGCCTGACTGAACAACGTTTCCGAACTTGGCATCAAGAAGCACGTTAAGTGATATGCTTTTGTATCTTAAATTATTTGTAAATCCCATAGTAGTTGGCGGAACTCCCAGACCATACTCCATTTCATCACCTGACATTTCGTAACCGCTAGTTCTATTAAAAACACGTTGGCCAGAAGCGTTTGTTAAATAAGTCTTTCCTCTAATGGTGTTGTAAGGTCTTCCAACCCCAGCTCCACCAACAGTGCTTAGACCAGGTGCAAGTTTTTCAATTGTATTTTTATTGTAGGCAAAATTATAGCTTACATCCCAAGTGAATTTATTAGACTTGATTGGAGTTCCAGTTAATAGAACCTCAATTCCTTTATTACTTAGTTCACCTACGTTCAAAAGCGCTGATGTATAACCTGAAGAAGCTGCAATAGAAGTACTTAAGATATCATCAGTTGTTTTACGATTATAATAGGTGAAATCCAATCCTAAACGATTTTTAAGAAATTGAATATCGATACCACCTTCATAAGTAGTTGAAGTTAAAGGTCTTAGAAGTGGATTAGATAATGCACTTGATGTATTCTGCACCGGACGACCAATATGTCCACCTTGCTCAAAAGTATAAAGTTGGTTAATCTGGTAAGGACTTACTGTTGAACCACCTACCTGAGCCCATGAAGCTCTCAATTTTGCAAAGCTAACTATTGAAGGTAGTTTTACAGCATCAGAAAGTATGAAACTGGTACCAACTGATGGGTAGAAAATTGCATTATTTCCCGGAGCTAGCGTTGAGAAATAATCTTGTCTTCCTGTAAAGGTCAAGTAAAGCAAACTCTTGTAACCAATATCTGCCGATCCAAATAATGAATTCTGACCGAAACGGCTCATTCCAACTGATGAAGATTGAATGCCAAGATTCGCATAACTGATAAACTCTGGAACTATAAATTCATATCCTGAATTTGAAGTTGATTCAGCAACATTTCTTTCTATGTTTGCTCCTGCCAAGGCAGATACTTGAAAATCAGAAAAGAAAGTTTTGTTATAATTCAACAAAGCCTGTGCAGTAGTTTTAGTTACAAAAGAGGTACCTGAATTAAATAATCCTTTTGGAAACTTCGCAGTACCTATTGGCATATAATCACTAGAGTCAAATCTGTCGATATCTCTCATACCGCTTACCTTAAAGGATAAATCATCGCGAATTTTATAAGCAACACTTGCTTGTCCCATGAAACGGTTTTTAGTATCTCTGTTCCCCATTCTATTGATTACGAAATAAGGGTTTTGAGCTTCAGGAACCTGTTGCCACTGAACTTCATTAAAGTTTGCATCGTATCCAGGGGCTAGGTTGCGGATATCAACGGTATTCGCCAATAAGTTAGTAGCCCAATTTGTGGTATTATCAGCATATCCATTACCCGGACGATTGGTACCTCTATCAATATTGTATTGCATAGTTGTTTCAACCGTGATCCTTTTACCAAGCTCAGATCTTAAACTTAAATTACCTGTTTGTCTGTTATAGCTTGATCCTGGTTCCATTGCCTTCGATTCAAGATCAGACACTGATAGTCTATAGGTCAATTGACGACTGTTTCCACCAGAGAATGCAACAGTATTTGTTAAATTCGTATTAGGTTGGTAGAAATTTTTCCAGTTTTGTTTTACATTAACCGCACTGTATGGTCTCTCTACTCCGTCAAATTGAACGTAACCTCCAGTAACATTATCAATTTTGGCACCAAATGACAAACGGCCAGAACTGATTGCTAAAGCTTTTGTAGTTGGCTTTATTCCATCCAAACCCTGACCATACTCATATTGTAAATCAGGATACATTGAAGGACTACCAACCGTAAAATTACTACTCAATTCAACGCCTACACCTTTTTGTGCTTTACCACTTTTTGTGGTAATCAGAATTACACCATTTGATGCCTGACTTCCGTAAAGTGCTGCTGCTGGCCCGCCTTTAAGTACGTTAATTGTTTCGATATCATCCGGATTGATGGAAGAAATACCATCACCACGATCTAAATAGGTTGCGTTTTGACCCAATGCATTTGAGCGCCCGGTATTATTCATTGGCATCCCGTTGATTACATATAATGGTTGGTTATTACCACTTAATGAACCATTACCTCTAATGATTACACGGCTGGAACCACCAGGTCCTGTTGACATACCTGTAACGTTGACACCTGCAATTTTACCAGAAAAAGCATTTGCAACGTTAGTTTCACGAGCTGTAGTGAATTCTTCACCCTTTACTTCAGTTACTGAATAAGCCAACGCTTTTTTCTCTCTTGAAATACCCAATGCTGTTACAACAACTTCGGTAAGTGCAGTATTAGCTGATTCCAGCTTTACATTCAGAGTAGTTCTACTCCCAAGTGTAATTTCCTGTGTTTGGTACCCGATATAGGTAAAAACAAGTACGCTGCTAGTATTAGGTACATTAATTGAAAATCGTCCATCCACATCAGTGGTGGCACCAGTATTTGTACCCTTTATTTTTATACTAACTCCTGGCAAGGTTTCTCCTTTAGTATCAGAAATCTGACCTTTGACAATAATATCTTTCACCTCCAGCAATTCTGAGATATTAACCAGATTGCTTTCAGGAATCATAACTGGAACAGTCTTTTTTAATACCAGAATTGTTTTATTCTGAATACTGAATTCTAAAGGCTGATCTTTAAATACAGAATTTAAAACCTCTGAAAGGTCTTCATTAACGGCATTAATAGTTACAGGTTTTGCTAAACTGATTAATTCTTTCTGAAAGAAAAATCCATAACCTGTTTGTTTTTTAATTGAGGAAAATACTTTCTCAATCGCAACATTTTCGCCGCTATAAGTAACTTTTTGAGAATATCCCTCAGCTCTAACATTAAAGATTAGAGCAAAAAGTAAAATAAATGTCAGCTTCATGACAAGGAGAATTGAATTTGATGGAATCAACTGGGTTTTACAATACTTAAAGTATCGAATTTCTCCAGGAATTGTCGGCTTTAGGTCATTAGTTGTTACACGATCTAAACAGCCTTCTGCTTTAGTAAATAAATTCATAAATTTGATTGGTTTGGTGATCAATAATCTAACTCAATATTTTTATTAGAAGACCAGACTTTGGCCAGGAGCGCGTCAACGCTTCTGGTTTTTTTCTGCCTTCTACTTTTCAAGTTTAAGGCATAACAACGACCTCCTTCCCTTCAAGACTAAAGTGGACATTACTTTTCTGAAGTATTTCCAACACTTCTAATAGCGTCAGATTAGTTGATATGGCGCCTTCAAAATGCTGTTGAGGCAAAACAGACTCATATCTGGCAGTAATTCCGTACCACCTTCCCAACTGTCGCATTACTGTTTCGATACTTGAATTTTCAAAATAGAAGTAACCATCTTTCCAAGCTATATCAGCCTGAGTATCTTTTTTTTGTATTTTAATATCGTTATGAACCTTTGATTGTTCACCAGGTTTAAGTATTTGAAATTTTTGAGTATTTAATTCAACAACCCTAATAGCTCCTTCAATCAGCGTAGTTGTTATAACCGGCTCATCAGAATAGGCATTGATATTAAAATGAGTACCCAGCACCTCAACAGTCTGATTTCCTGAGCGAACCGTAAACTTTTTATTTTGGGTCTTTGCAACCTCAAAGTATGCCTCTCCCTTCAACTCAACCGTTCGATTGTCTCCAGAAAAATAAACTGGAAAACGTAAAGAAGATGCAGAGTTAAGCCATACTCTACTGCCATCTGCAAGAGTTAATTGAAATTTACCGCCAATAGGGGTCTGAATAGTGTTATATCCTGTTTGAGCTTCAATTTTCTCATTTTGTTCCTTTCCTAGGCTATTGAGTGTATATTCGATAATACCTTTTGCATTCTTATGCACTTTAATTCCACCATCATTAATCACAACTTCGTTTTGCGAATCGTCAAGAATGATTTTCTTTCCATTTGAAAGTGTAAGAATTGCTTTATTTGTACCCGGCTGAATATCAATTGCCTTTTGCTTTACAGCTACTTTTACAGAAGTAGGAGTGGCATAAGTCTGATCATTCTTATTATAGAAATACAAACCAATTGCCATAAAAATGACAACACTAGCCGCTGCGGCTAAATAATAAAATTTACGATATACTGGTGTTTGTTTTTCAATTAAATCGGGAACGTCAATTTTAGATAAAATAAATAATTTCAGGTCCTCTTCATCCTCAAAAGCATCTAAATCCCAATTTGAATCTGCATTCATTTCAGATCGATACCATAGAAATAGCTTTTCAGTTTCTTCCTTGGTAGCGGTGTCATGAAGGTACTTTTCAACTAGTTTCCGGATTTCTACTTGTCGCATATTAATTATAGCTTTTGGCGTATATAAGGTATAGTGCCTTAACTGGCCCAGCACCCTTGAAAAAAAATAAAAAAAAATGGTTGAGATAATTAATTTAACCTAGAAAAGGTTCATTGCATTGCGAAGGTTTAACCGAATGGTTTTTAATCCTTTAGTGAGGTACCCTTCTACTGTTTTTTTGGATATTCCTAGCTCAATTGCAATTTCAGAGGTAGAAAGGCCACAGCTACGACTATAATTAAATACAATTCTACATTTGTCTGGAAGTTGTTCTACTACTTTATTGATATACTCCTGAATAAACCGGGCATCAATCTGTTCTTCTGTGAGTGTAGATAATTCAAGTTCGGAATTTTGAGATTCAATTTCTAGTCTTCTTTTCTGCTTATAAATAAGTTTAAATACTGAAAATCTGACAGCGGAGGCAAGATACGTATTCAGGTATTCGATATCCAGTTCAGCTCGTCTACTCCATAATTTGGCAAAGATCTCCTGAACAATATCCTGTGAAACAGATTTATCCTTGCAAAAAATATATGCAACAGAAAGTAACTGTTTCCAATATCTATTATAGATCTCTGTAAACGCTCCCTGACTGTCGTTTTTCAGATATTCCAATAATTCTTGATCAGTTGAAGAATTGTAATTCAAGATATTTTTTTTTATTAAATACTAATATAGTATTATTTAAATAACAAAATATTAATATAAAAAATGAAGCTTTCATTGAAAAACAAAAATTAAGGTCTAAAAAAGATCTGAATTTGTGCAATTCAATACAATTCAAAGAACCTAAATTAAAAAACTCCCTCCTTGTGGTCTTCCATTTGGATAAATTATAGGCTTTTTGACAATTTCAGATTTAGCTTTTTTGGCACTGAATTTAGCAGAAAGAAATTCATGCATATCAATATCCCCAGAAAATGTTTCAGCATTAACTATGGCCTTGAATGTGGTTTGAATCCTATCACCTGGAATTACCCACGTACTTTGCATTTTTATCTCATTTCCTTCAATTGTGCCATTTATTTCACGCTCCGAAAAATTTGATCTATGCACTCCTGAGAAATAATTCCCATCCTGCTGATCAATAAATAAATGTTGCATTTCATAACTGTTATAGAATTGCACTTCAAGATCCCAGCGTCCCAGCATATTTACGGATGGGGCTTTCATAGTTACAGTAGGTTTCGGACTTCTTTTCCTTGCAATAACATCCCTAATTCTAGAAGCGGCTAATTTGTCATCTCCTGGAACCATCATGTATCCAACCAAACTGATGCCCGTCAATCCGGGTTCATCTTTATATATCGCAACCCCCACCCTAGGAAAGGTATTACCTAATTCTTCAGATACCTCCTGGCCTGTAACATGAAGTTCATCGGGATTCCAGGTAATGAATAAATAAGGAGTAACATGATGAAGTAATTTGGGATCAGGCATTCTGATACGGAAACTAACCCCTTTTACTGTTGAAGCCTGTTTGCCAATGTACTCTAGCCAGTTTACCCAGTTTTGCATTTCATTTTTATGATCCATTTGGACCCAAGTTTCAACTGCTGCAAGCATACCAATATGCTCCTCACGAGCAACTTTATTATCTCGTCCTGGACCATGATGCGGAGCTGCTGCCTGCCATGTAGACATTAGTAAATCTTTCCTTCCTAATAAAAGGCCGCAACTACCAGGTGCCTTAAGACCCTTTCCTCCGCTAAATGCAACCACGTCTGCACCTCTTGTCAAATGCACATTCGGAAAGGTAAGTATATGCGCGGCGGCATCCACAAAAATTGGAACATTCAAAGGTTTTGCAATTTTGGAAATAATCTCTAGTGGTAAAAAGGATTCCTTCTCAGCATCAATATAAATCATAGCGGTTTGAGGACCAATTTTCTTTCTGAGATCGTCTTCACTATCAACCATTATAACTTTAGCTCCTGTGCTTCTGATCGCCTGATCATAAACCGTGCGCATAGCTGTTGGAATGATTACCTCTGTTTTTTCAAATCCAGTAAGATCAGGCATCCGAACAAGTTTTTCGGGATTACCACCCGATAAACAGGCAAAAGTACAAAGCTTGATTCCGGCGGCTGCACCAGAGGTTACCAGCCCCCACTCAGCGCCACTTAACTCTGCAAGACGCTTACCTACTCCTTCTACCAATTCATCCATTTGTACATTGAGAGTAGAAACTGCCTCCATCGCAAGCCTTACTTCTGGCCTAGATACCGAGCCTCCCATAATGGTATTCGTGCCTTTGCAATTAATAAAAGGCTCAACCCCAATAGATTTTAGAATTTTATGACCTCTTTCAGCCAGTTCGGTATCAGGAATTTTAGATACTTCAGATAAAAAAGCAAATCCATTTTTATTCTGAGAAGCTTCAGCCTTCAGTTCTGATGCACTTGAAGCAAAAGGGAGCAAGGTCAAACCCTTAATTATATCTCTACGTTTCATAATTTCAATACGATATTATATTAACAATTTTTATGAGCTATTCGTCTATTATTTCGTTTAAACTCTAGTTCGGTTCCACTTTCATGGCACTGCGTCCATTTAGATCCCACACAATTTTTCCAGCCCGTATGGTTAATTCGGTTTCTAGCTTTTGCGCTCCCTTCATAACAAATCCATGAGAATCAATATACCCAAAATCTCCTTTTTTTAGACTTAATACAGCAATATCTGCTTCAGATCCAACACTTAAATGTCCGAGCTCTGTTCTCTTGATATATTGTGCAGGATTCCAGGTAGACTTTAGAATTACATCATTTAGAGTCATCCCCATATTCAGAAATTTAGACATGATATTATTCATGTCTTTCATACCTGCATTCATATTTCCTGTATGTAAATCTGAACTGATAGAATTTGGATAAAGACCCTGCTTAAGAGCCGGCATTGCCTGAGAGTATACAAAGCCGTTGCCTCCATGGCCTACATCGAAAATCACTCCCCTATTCTGTGCATCGAAAACATACTGTTTAACCTTCCCATTTTGATCTACCAAAGCTTCCTTATAGAACGGCGAAGATGGCGACCGCTTTCCCGCATGATACATATGGGTTAAAATATCGCTTGGACGCAGGTGTTTCATCAGAAGGCTCTCAAGTGAATTTGATGGCGGCAGGCCCCTCCAATCAATCATGACAGGTTTATTTGAAAGCTTACCGGCCATAACCGCACTATCAACCGGAATGGACTGCAATCCATTGTAATGTGCAACCTTAAATCCTACAATATCATCTTTATAGTATTCAGCAAAGCGGGCTGCCATTCTTGGGCTCATGTCGGTTGAATCTTGTTCATTAGCACCCATTCCATCGCCTACTATATTCAAAAATGCGAGAACCCGTGTTATCGACTCATCAATAATATTCTTTTTAAACAAAGGGAATGACCTCCAACCTGAACTTCCTGCATCTACCACAGTGGTGACTCCATATCTCAATGTAAATCCATCTGGCGGAAGGGAATTCGGACCATCCATATAGTGTTGCTCTTTGTTTGTACCGGCAAATACATGCACGTGAATATCTATAAGCCCAGGTGAAACATATAAGCCACTTACATCAATTACCTTTTTTGCAGAAGCAGAAGGAATATTTGATGCAACACGGATTATTTTCCCCTGACTAATGGCGACATCCATTTTTTCATTGATTTTATTCTTTGGATCGATTACTTGGCCGCCCTTGAGAAGTATATCATAATTCTGACCATACAGGACCGATGAAACACACGTTAAGGCCCATACTATGAGCGGTATAAAAGAGCGGACAATTTTTGAATTCATATACTTGATTTAAAATGAATAAGGTCAATAATTAATAGCAAAATATTTTGTTCATTATGTAATTAATCAACTACTCTAGCGAAACAGTCAGAGGCTAAGCATTTCAAAAAGCTTAACAATTCAATAAATGACAGGCTTATTTATTAGCAAGTACCTGAACCTGTTCAGCAGAGCTCCGCAGACGGTGGTCAGCAAATCGTAATCCCTACAAGAATGCAATTAGATATAAGCAATTACATCCATTTCAACGATAGAATCTCCAGGAATACCACCTTTTGCAACAGCAACTGTAGTTCGAGCCGGTGGCTTACTTCCAAAACGTCCTTTGTATACCTCATTCATGCCCTTGTAATCAGCAAAATCATTAAGATATACATTTACCTTTAACACCTTTTCCATAGAAGACCCTGCTTTTATCAAATCCTCTTCAATTCGCTTCAAAACAATTTCCGTATGATTTTTGATTTCAAATGGCGCAGTGTGTGCACCTTTACCCGAAAGATAAACCATGTTACCATGTATGGTATAACTTGAAAACATTGGCACGTCCTGAAACTCTGTAATCTTTCCAACTTCCTTTTCAGGAGTTAAGATAGCAGTATTGGCATTTGCGGCCATACCAAATCCTGCAATACCTGCAATAGAAGCAACTAATTTCTTTAATACTGATCTTCTTTCTGTTTTCATTTTTTTAGTTTTTGAATGGTTAATATTATTTTTAACGTTAGCCCTTGCACAAAAATATTTTACGAAAGGTTGAAAAACCAATATAAAGCTTTTCGGTAGATTCTAATGCAAACAAAAAACAAAACAAACTGATTATCAAGTACTAACTTGACTGTGGGCGATGCTTTGGATATTCTATCGGCTTTTTATTTGGCGTAGATTTATGTTTTTTTGCTGTGAATTTGGCCGTGTTAAACTCATGAAAATCCATTTCACCAGTTAAAACCCCAGCTTCAATATACCCTTGCATGGTTGTGAGGATTCTATCTCCCGGCACAAAATATTCACAAACAATTTTTACCTCATTGCCATCTATACTGCCTGAAAACGGTCTACTTGACAAGTCTGTTTTAAAAATCCCGGTAATCCAGTTTCCATCTTGAGTATCAATAAATAAATGCTGCGTAACCTTACTGCTAAAGTATTCAACTTCTAAATCCCAATTCCCAATCATATTCATCACCGGATTCTTCATTTCAGGTATCACCTTCGGCTGTCTTTTTCTAGATAGAACTTCAAAAATACGTTTCGCGGCAACTTTATCATTTCCAGGAATCATCATGTATCCAACAAGCATAATACCCGTTAGGCCTGGCTCATCATTTCCAACTGCAACTGCTATTCTTGGCGCAATTGTTCCTAGCTCCTCAGCAATCTCCTGCCCGGTAACATGAAGAACTTCAGGATTCCATCTAATGTGTAAATATGGAGTAACATGATGCAATAACTGAGGATCTGGCCGGGTAATAGTTGTTTTAATTCCATCGATGACCCCTACCTTATTACCTATGGTTTCTAGATAAGAAACCCATAAATTCATTTCTTTTGCATGATCAAGACTTGCACTTGCTTCAACAGCAGCCAGCATACCAATATGTTCTTCCCGACCAACCTTATTA
This sequence comes from Sphingobacteriaceae bacterium, assembly GCA_947479815.1. Classification (GTDB taxonomy): domain Bacteria; phylum Bacteroidota; class Bacteroidia; order Sphingobacteriales; family Sphingobacteriaceae; genus Daejeonella. The sequence continues at coordinate 2,474 of CANKAT010000009.1, read as the reverse complement.
TCACGACCAAAACCATGATGTGGAGAATTTACCTGATGAGCAGACATTAACAGATCTTTTCTCCCTAAAATTAAACCGGAGCAACCAGGTGCCTTTATTCCTTTTCCTCCACTGTACCCAACAGCATCAGCACCTTGAGCTAAATGAACATCCGGAAATGTAAGAATATAGGATGCTGCATCAACAAATACCGGGACATTTAAAGGGCGCGCAATTTTTGAAACATTCGCAATCGAAAACTCTTTTTCTGAAGGAGTCATGTAGATCATTGCAGTTCGGGAATTAATACTCTTTTGTAATTCATCCAGACTTTTCACCGTAATTACTTTCACACCGGTATTCCTGACGGCATGATCATACACATTACGGGAGGATAGTGGAATAATCACTTCAGATTTTGCAAATCCAGTCAAGTCCGGAATCCTCAATAGTTTTTCAGGATCACCACCAGTAAGGCTAGCTGCAGTAACCATCTTGATGCCGGCTGCACAACCTGCCGTAACAATACCCCATTGAGCACCCGTTAGTTCTGCCAACCTTTTCCCAATTCCAAAAGCCAGTTCATCCATCTGAACATTCAACGTTGAAACCGAGTCCATAGCTAACTTTACTTCTGGTCTAACAACAGAACCACCCATGATGGTATTTGTTCCTTTGCAATTTACAAAAGGCTCAACACCAATAGATTTAAGCAAGTTCTCTCCCCTTTTTACCATGTCTTCATCAATAATGGCAAAACCATCATTTATATGGCTCTGAAGCCCATTCGGATGTGTAGAAAGATTGTTCAATGGTGAAGCTGCAGCACTTCCAGCAAAAGGCAATAAAGTAAGGCCTTTAATAATTTCTCTTCGTTTCATTTAAAAATCAGCTTAATATTAATTTATTTGGTATCCTATACCTTATTGTAAATCCTGTTCAAGTTTGCGATTTTGAGATTTAGCTCTGTTTCAAGTTTTTGTACAGCCTTTATTAATCATAATCAAATTATAAATCACCACCTAAATTGGTTCCCTTCACGAAAAAAGTTATTCAGTGGAGTTGCAATCCCATTTAGGTCATATACTATTCTACCATCTTTGATGGTCATTTCACATTCAAATTTTTTGGTGCCATTCATTTTAAAACCTGCGGTTTCATAAAAACCGAACTTTCCTTTTCTGAGGCTAAACACAACCAGATCTGCTACTGCGCCTGGTGAAAGATGACCAAGCTCTTCTCTTTTAATTGCCATTGCTGGGCTCCATGTACTTGCTTTAACTACCTCCTTCAAGCTCATTCCCATAGCAAGAAACTTAGACATTACATTCATCATATCCTTCATGAATGCGTTTGTACTACCAGATGAAAGATCAGTACTAATTGTATTTGGCACAAAACCGGCCTTCATTGCAGGGATAGCATTAGAAAATCTGAAAGCAGAACCATGCCCTACGTCGAAAATTATACCACGCTTCTGCGCATCCAGAAAAGAGGGCCTTATCAAGTTAGTCTGCTGATCAACGATCATATCCCGGGCATTGATATCTTCAATAATTGTATACGTGTGTGTATATATATCGCCTGGGCGCATATGTTTGGTAAATAAGATTTCAAGCGATGGATATGGATGATTACGCCCCCCATCTAACATGATTGGCATATTAGCCAAATTTCCTGCCTCAACGCCGCGGTCTACAGGAGTCCAGTCGGGACCAACAAAATCAATTTTAAAACCAACGATTTCTTTATTGGCCAAAGCAAGCTTAGCTGATGCCGAGGCGATTTTATCACCTGTGCTTTTTTCATAAGCACCACCTTTGTATCCATCTCCCTTTATATTCAGAAAAGCTAAAACCCGGGTACCTGATTTATCAATAATCTGCTTCTTAAAATTAGCAAATGATTCATAATCAGAATCTCCAGCATCAACAATTGTTGTTACCCCAACTCTAAAAGTATAGCCATCAGGGAGAGTATATCCCAAACGGGAATGAATATCAATTAAGCCTGGTGCAACATACATTCCGGCGGCATCTACCACCTGAGTACCCTGATCAGCATTGATATTTTTGGCAATTAGCGCTACTTTACCGTCATTGAGGGCTATATCCAGCACATCATCAATATTGTTCTTGGGATCAATAATATGCCCGCCTTTGATAATGATACCATAAAGTTTACTGCTCTGCTGAGCAGATACCGAAGAGCTACATATAACAATGAATAGGTATAGCAGACGTTTTAGATTGAACATTGTAAAAAGTTATTTTTTAAGTGGGACCGCATTTTTGGCTATATAATCATCTTGATTGGAATGAATTGGCCCAATATAATGGAACCTTTCTGCCCATTCTAAACCATATTTTTCGCCGATTTTTTTATCAGAAGGAGCATATCTTAGTCTTGGTGATTCAATATCTAGAACGAAATGTTTAATATAATTAAAATCAGCGGTTCTATCATCATTACCCAAAATAGGAAGACTTTTACCT
>CANKAT010000008.1 GCA_947479815.1 Sphingobacteriaceae bacterium | reverse complement strand
ATTTGGCTTCCGGATTTAAGGTTGTATCATCCGTTTTATTTTTTGAAACTATATCAATTGAATATTTTGCACCTCCAAGAACATATGCTCTGAAATTCTTTCTTCTATCTGATTTTAATTTTATCCCCAAAGGAAAATCTATCAGCGTTCCCTGTACTATTCTCTGCACAGAGAGGCTTGGGTTTTCAAACTCATAGTTTACAATGACATCTGCAAAAATCATACCCGGGGTAAATCGTACATTTGCATTATTACTAAGCCTGTAATCAGAAACAAAGCCCAAGCCAAAACCTGGTGTAACAGGAGAACTTAAACTTCTTAGCTGGCTGTTTATCATGGGTAAGCCATTGAACGGATCTATGAACGGCCCCTTCCAATTCTCTACTTTTTGAATTTTATATTCAGATGATACATATTGGAATTTAAATCCAAAGTGCAGCTGTTCATCATCTACACCTCCACCCCAGTTGTTTTGTGCAATTGAACTTTTAAACAAAAACAGTGAAAGTATACAAAGCAGTATAAATTTCTTCATTTAGAACCGATATAAATGGAACAAATTCCAAACGTTAAAGGGCGAAATCTAGTATGTTGAAAACCAACTTTTTGCATTAAGGAATTAAATTGATCACCATCAGGGAATGCATCAACAGACTCAGGCAAGTAAGTATAAGCACTACTATCCTTAGAAAATATCCTACCAATGGTAGGAGTTATAAATTTAAAATAAAAATTATAGGCCTGCTTAACAGGAAATGTCTTTGGTTTTGAAAATTCCAAAATTACGGCTTTACCTCCAGGTTTTAATACCCTGAGCATATCAATTAGGCCTTTTTCAAGATTTTCAAAATTTCGAACGCCAAACGCCACGGTCACCGCATCAAAAGTGTCTTTTTCAAAAAGTAATTTTTCAGAATCACCCAAGCGAACTTCGAATTTATCCTGCATATTCCTTTTTATAATCTTCTCCCTTGCAATACTCAGCATGCCATCTGAAATATCTATCCCTATAATTTTCTCAGGATTAAGAGTCTGAATTGCCTCAAAAGCAAGGTCACCAGTGCCTGTAGCAACATCCAAAATGTACGCGGGTTTATCTTTAATAAGCTCCCTGATTGCTATCTTCCTCCAGATCATATCAATCCCGAGTGATAAAAAATGGTTCAGGAAATCATAAGTTCCAGAGATATTATCAAACATACTTGCTACCTGCTCTTTCTTGGTAGCATTCGAATCCTGATAAGGACGTACAGTTTTAGACATACGCAAAGATAATGGATTAAGCGTTGAGATAATAAAGCTCTAATACCTTTTCGAAACAAATAGAATAAAAATGACCCTGAACAGATTGAATTAAAGATTCGAGCTTAAAACATTGCGGTCAATATTCTACCTTTGTTATATGATCATAAAAAGCGCAGAATTTCAATGCAGTAATACCAGGACTGATATATTACCCCCTCCTGAATTACCAGAATATGCCTTTATTGGCCGATCAAACGTAGGAAAATCGTCTTTGATCAACATGCTTGTCCAGAAAAAGGGGCTTGCAAAAACCTCTCAAACACCGGGTAAAACCCAGCTGATCAATCATTTTTTAATCAATGAAAACTGGCAGCTTGTAGATCTTCCAGGCTATGGATATGCAAAAACATCTAAAAGTAACCGGGGTGAATGGCAAAAATTCATTAGTTTTTACCTCAGAAACCGTGAAAATCTACAATGTGTTTTTGTTTTAGTCGATAGCCGGCTTGATCCTCAGAAGATCGATATAGAGTTCTGTTCTTGGCTTGGAGAGAACGGCCTTCCCTTCCAGTTGATTTTCACAAAAGCAGATAAACAATCACATGTTAAGTCGGATCAAAATGTCGCAAAATTTAGAAAATCATTATTAGAAATATTTGAAGAAGTGCCCATGCATTACATTACTTCAGCAGAAAATCAGCAGGGACGCGATGAAATTCTGAATTTTATCAATGAGCTAAATAAGTCATTTACCCGCTAAATTTAATCAATAGTTGATTTTTAAACTGATTATTCATTTTGCTTAATGGCTCAATTAAATACAAAATTGTAAATGAAAAAATATTTTTCCCTGGTATTATTTGCCCACACAATTTTTGCAATGCCGTTTGCTTTTATTGGTTTTTTTCTTGCCATTTCAGTAACCGGACAAGCGTTTAACTGGCTAAAACTTTTGCTGATGATTTTGTGCATGATTTTTGCAAGAAATGCAGCAATGGCATTTAACAGGTACTTAGATAGAGGAATTGATGCACAAAACCCAAGAACAGCGATACGTGATATCCCTTCAGGTAAAATCAGTTCAAATGAAGCATTGATTTTCACTATCGTAAACAGTATTCTTTTTATTCTTAGTACTTTAATCATCAACAAACTTTGCTTTTATCTTTCTCCAATAGCACTCGCAGTTGTACTCGGTTACAGTTATACCAAAAGATTTACACCATTATGCCATCTTATTCTGGGCCTAGGTCTTGCCTTGGCACCTATAGGAGCTTATTTAGTAGTAGCTGGAGAATTTGCCATGCTTCCTCTATATTTTTCTCTGGCCGTTTTATGCTGGGTTAGTGGATTTGATATTATTTATGCACTTCAAGACGAAGAATTTGACAGGGAAAACAATCTAAACTCTATTCCTGCATGGCTAGGAAAAGAAAAAGCATTGAATGTGTCCTCTATTTTTCACGTTCTTGCCGTGATATTCGTGACGATGCCCTATATCGTTTCAGACTTGTCATGGTTCTATTTGGCAGGGGTATTATTTTTTATGATTTTACTGATCTATCAGCATCAATTGGTAAAACCAAATGACCTTTCGAAAGTGAACCGTGCTTTTTTCACAACAAATGGTATTGCATCAGTTGTATTTGCTGTCTTCTTTTTACTTGACGCTTATCTGAGAAATCAAATTTAATATGAACAACCTTAAGATCTCCAAAAAACCAAGAACTTATATCCCTGAAACTCTTAACATTGATTGGATTAGCCTTGAACCTATATTCAATGATTTATTGTATCGAAACATTAGCTCTGTTTCAGAACTTAAAAAATGGCTTGTAGATAGGAGTGAAATTGAAGCAGCCCTCGAAGAGGATTTTGCATGGAGGTATATTCGTATGACCTGTGATACCACAGATGAAACGCTTTTGAAGGATTTTCAATTTTTTGCAACTGAAATTGAGCCTAAGATAGCTCCAATCAATAATCAATTAAACAAAAAATTTATTGACAGTCCGTATTCTGAAAAGTTAGATAAAGAAAGGTACTTTGTTTACACCCGTGGGATTAAAAAGGCGCTAGAACTATTCCAAGAGGACAATATCCCATTATTGACTCAAATTCAAGTTGAGCAGCAAAAGTATCAGGGGATCACTGGTTCAATGTCTGTTAATCTTGGCGGAAAGGAATACACATTAGAACAAGCTGCAGTTTTTTTAAAAGACACAGATCGCAAAGTACGGCAAAAAGCCTGGGAAGCCATAACTGCCCGTAGATTACAAGACAAAGATAAGCTAGATGAACTATTCAATAGCCTATTAAAACTTCGTCATCAAGTAGCCCTAAATGCAGGATTCGAAAACTTCAGAGATTATATGTTCCAGGCCTTGGGTCGTTTTGACTATACCCCAACAGACTGCTTTAAATTTCATGAAGCTATTGAAAAAGAAATCGTCCCTATATTAAAACATCAGTCAGCAAGTCGTCGTGAAGCTTTAGGATTAGTTGAATTAAAACCATGGGACATGGAGGTCGACATTTCGGGAAAACCTGCATTAAAGCCATTTAAAAATGGGGAAGAGCTTATTGAGAAATCAATCAAGTGTTTCCATGGTTTAAGCCAATACATCGGCGAAAGGCTTGAGATAATGAAAGCTAATGGCTTCTTTGATGTAGATAGCCGTAAAGGAAAAGCTCCGGGGGGTTATAACTATCCACTGGCAGAAAGCGGAGCGCCTTTTATTTTCATGAATTCAGCCGGCACCTTCCGAGATCTGACAACGATGGTTCATGAAGGAGGACATGCTATTCATACATTCATCACATCAGACCTTGAATTAAACGATTTCAAGCATACGCCTTCTGAAGTTGCCGAACTTGCTTCTATGAGTATGGAACTGATCTCTATGGACCATTGGGATAAATATTTCGATAATCCGGAAGAGCTAAAAAGAGCTAAGAAAGATCAATTAAAAGATGTGCTTAAAACTCTTCCATGGGTTGCCGTTATTGACCAGTTTCAGCACTGGATATACACCAACCCTGAACACACGAGTGAACAAAGAGCGCAAGCCTGGAAAAATAGTATCGAACCCTTCGGAAATAATTTTGCCGACTGGTCTGAACATTCATTTGCACTTGAAAACCTCTGGCAAAAACAGCTTCATATATTTGAAGTTCCTTTTTACTATATAGAATATGGAATTGCTCAACTGGGAGCAATTGCAGTTTGGAAAAACTATAAAAATGATCCTGAAACAGGACTTTCAAAGTATCTGGATGCATTAAAGCTTGGTTATACAAAAACTATAAAAGAGATCTATGAAACTGCCGGGATTGAATTCAACTTTAGTGCTACATATGTGAAAGAGCTCGCTGATTTCATTAAAATTGAATTGCAAAAGCTAGATTAATTCTAACATTTTATACCCCAAAAGGATAAAAAACAGAGTAGAGGTGGATTATCGGTTCTGATCTATTCATCAAAAATTGAACGACCTAGTTTTCATAAAGAAGCATTTTACACGCATAATCAGTATTTTTTGCATGATTAAGAAAAAATTCTGGGCTTATCCATTTGAGCAAAAGTCAAGCTAAGAAAAAACATAGAAAAGCCTTAGAGGGTAAATCAGGCTTTCCCAAATAACCTAGCATCTAATTTCTTAGAATGATACCATTCAGTATGTTCAAGCCAATATATTAGCTGTAAAGTCATTATCACTGCAATTAAAGACCCTGCAATAATATCCTCCATAAAATGTTGTGCAAGATAAACTCTTGAAAATGCCGTTAAAACTGCAAGAGGTATAAGAATCCAATGACTATGCTTATAGGTAAGTATATAGGATAAAACAACAGCAAGAGTAAATGCTGAAGCGGTATGTCCGGAAGGAAAACTATTCCATTCATGCATGGCATAACCATCAATTGTTCTTATTGGAGCGATGTTTTCAAAAAATTTAACAGGTCTTGGAGCGTTGAATAATATTTTAAGAATCTGAACCGCAATAGAGCTGTAAGCATAGGCAAGTGCCATAAGTACAGCATAGCGATACTTAAAAAATAGCATCCCGCAAACAACTACGATGGTCATCCAGCCATCTCCTAGCCAGGTATTAAGTTTGAAAAACTGATCGAAAAAAGGATTATACTTAGTGTTAATCCATAAAAAAAGTTCTGTTTTAGAAAATACAAGCATCAGAAAAAACCCTATGATGATCACAATCAAAAAAGGAATCAAGAAATATCGCTGTTGGAAGAGGATTTCAGAAAGGCTTTTTTTCATTATTTAGTTTGAATGTGCTATCAAAACTAAATAATTTTTATGTTTGATTCTTAAACCATTCAATATTCAGAGGATATGTCTATAAACCTGTTTCGCAAAAAGTCGATTGAGCTGATAATGAAAGACCGGAAAGCAGGTTTTTCTGATGCTGAAATTGCGGCTGAAGGATTAAAACGGGTTCTTAATGTAAAAGACCTTACCTTAATGGGTATTGCAGCCGTGATTGGCGCCGGAATATTTTCAACTATTGGGAATGCAGCCTTTCAGGGCGGACCAGGGGTGAGTATTTTATTTATTATCACTGCAATTACCTGCGGTTTTTCGGCTTTATGTTATGCAGAATTTGCGTCAAGAATACCGGTTGCCGGTAGTGCATATACCTATGCTTATGCTTCTTTTGGTGAACTTATTGCATGGATCATTGGCTGGGACCTTTTAATGGAATATGCAATTGGTAATATTGCGGTGGCCATTTCATGGAGTGAATACTTTACTAATTTGCTGGAAGGTTTCAATATCCATATTCCAGCATACCTAACCATGGATTACCTGACTGCATCAAAAGCACATGCCGAAATGATCGGGGCCGGAGCTAACCTAACAGGGGTCAGCGAAAAAGTAAAATTTGCCGCCCAGGCTTGGGCTACTGCCCCCGGTTCCGGTAATTTTAAATTAATTGCCGATATACCTGCGCTTGGTATCGTATTTTTAATAACCTACCTAGTTTATATTGGAATCAAAGAGACCAAAAGGGCAACAAATGCTATGGTTATTTTAAAGGTTGCTGTAGTAATTGGTGTAATCATTTTAGGATTTTTCTATGTTAAACCAGCCAATTGGCACCCTTTTATGCCCAATGGATTTGCAGGAATGATGAAAGGTGTTTCGGGTGTGTTCTTTGCCTACATTGGTTTTGATGCCATTTCAACTACCGCAGAAGAATGCAAAAATCCACAGCGCGACTTGCCTAAAGGCATGATCTACTCCTTGATCATTTGTACGGTTTTATATATTCTTGTTGCACTCGTGTTAACCGGAATGGTGAGTTATAATGAGTTGCAGGTTGAAGATCCACTGGCATTTGTATTTAAAAATGCGGGATTGGAAAATATCAGTTATATCATTTCAATCAGTGCTGTTATTGCTACAGCGAGTGTTCTTTTGATCTTCCAGATGGGTCAGCCCAGAATCTGGATGAGCATGAGCCGAGATGGATTGTTGCCGGCCAAATTTTCTAGCATACATCCAAAATATAAAACACCCTGGTTTGCTACATTGGTAACAGGTGCTGTAGTGGCCATTCCGGCATTATTCATGAACCTAACCGAGGTAACTGACCTAACGAGCATAGGTACCCTATTTGCATTTGTACTGGTATGTGCGGGTGTGCTGCTCCTGCCAACAGAAGATGCCGAAGAATCCAAACATAAACGTTTCCGCATCCCTTATGTAAACTCAAAATTTATTGTACCCCTACTCTTCCTTGCAGTATCGATTGTATTCAAAGAGCAAATTTTGGAACTGTTTGACTTCAACGGAGACTGGCATGTTTACAAAGATAAACTCCCCTATTTTCTGTTCATTCTGGCAGCAATCATCATGTCTGTACTATCATTCATGAAAAATTTATCACTCATCCCTGTTTTAGGAATGTTAAGTTGTTTATACCTGATGACCGAACTGGGATACACCAACTGGCTACGGTTTTTGATTTGGCTTGTATTGGGTCTGATCATTTACTTTTCTTACTCTTATCATAAGAGTAATCTGAATAAATAATAAATTTAGAGTATTAAAAATATCTCTATAAAGATAAGAGCCTCTATCATGATATGATAAAGGCTCTTAATTGAATTTTAATAGCGTATTCCAAATCTATTCCAATCGTATTAATTCGCTAGTATCCTGATAAGAGATCATTAATGGAACTCTTTCTACGGTTACAAAGCTAACATCAAGACCAAAACCTCGTTCTTCAGAAAGTGAAAACTTCTTTAGTATGAAATAATAGTCCATGATGAATTTATCCTTAAAGCTTAAAACATTTGATTTAGACAATACCTTTTCCAATACCACAAATCTGAAATCACCAATGATCTTATATTTATTTAGAGAAGTATACTTACTAGTAATTTCTACTTCCTTATTTTTTACCAGCTCTTCTACAACTCTCCTGAATAAGACATTGATCTGCTGCTCAACACGGAAACCCAGCTTAAAATTAATCCGTATCAATTTGTTAGGTATTAAAAATTCGACCTTGTAATCTCGTGTAAAAGGTTCATCCGTAACATCAACATGTACAATCCAGTATACATCTGCCCTCTTAGGCTGCTTCTGTAAAATAGAATACATTATTTTCGATTCTATCTCGGAGTTAAAATTTGAGCTCGTTAGATAAACCAATTGAGAGGCATATTTAGGTACCGTTTGATCCTCACTTAATTCAGTCAAAATAGGATAATATGAATCAATCTCGACAAACTTCACAAAACGGTTTTTGATTTTCCTTGCAGAATACCAAGCCCACATGACAGAAAGTAGTAAAAAGGCCAGTGATATTGTAAACCATCCCCCATGAAGGAACTTTGCCATATTAGCTATTAAAAATCCTAGTTCAATAAAACCATAGACCATTACAAAAAGTACAATCAAATAATTAGGAAACTTTTTGCGCTTTAGAAAAACGGCAACCAGAATTGTAGTCATCATAAAGGTAAGGTTTATAGCTAAACCATACGCTCCTTCCATATTTTGAGATTCGCGAAAAATCAGAACCACAATAATACAGCCAATCCACAATAAAATATTTATTGAAGGAACGTATAATTGCCCCTTTTGATTACTTGGATAATTGATTTTAACTTTTGGCCATAAGTTAAGTCTTACTGCTTCTGATATCAGCGTAAAGGAACCTGAAATCAAAGCCTGACTGGCAATGATTGCAGCTGCGGTAGCTATACTTATACCGGCTATCAAGAACCATTCGGGCATAATACTGAAGAATGGATTATCTCCGGAACTTAAAGTGGTTCCCTGATGTTGCCATAGCCATACACCCTGACCAAAATAATTTAATAAGAGACAAAGCTTAACATAGATCCAGCTAATCCAAATATTTGATCGTCCGCAATGACCAAGATCAGAATACAAGGCTTCTGCTCCTGTGGTACAAAGAAAAACCGCACCAAGAATAAATAATGCACTTGGATTAGTTGTCAATAAGGCGTATGCATAATAAGGACTAACGGCTTTGAGAATCTCAGGATACTGAATAAGATAAAAACTTCCCAATACGGCCATCATGGTAAACCATATAAACATAATCGGCCCAAATGCCTTACCTACAATAAAGGTTCCGAATTGCTGAATTAAAAACAACATTGAAATGATTACAATTACAATTGGAATAGTTGGAATGTCTTTGTAAAACATTCTTAAACCCTCGATTGCAGCAGAAACTGTAATGGGTGGTGTGATCATGCCATCAGCAAGCATAGCTGCGGCACCAACCATAGCAGGGATTACTAGCCATTTACCCTTTTTCTTGACTAATGAGTAGAGTGATAAAATACCCCCCTCACCTTTATTGTCGGCACGTAACGTAATTATGACATACTTTATTGTGGTTTGCAAGGTCAAGGTCCAAAAAATGCAAGACAAGCCACCCAAAATAAGATCTTTAGTGATGATACGATCTGCGATGATAGCCTTAAATACGTAGAGAGGAGATGTTCCAATATCACCGTAAATGATACCAAAACTAATCAATAAACCTGCAGCAGATAGCTTTTGGAGATTTTTTATATTTGACACGTCAATAAAATTATTTGACAAAAGTACATCTTAAAAACAATATCACAACTGTATAAATGAACCATTGATTTACGATCATTTTTTTTAAATTTAAACCAACATATATAGGTTTTCAACCGTATCTTAAACTTAGTTTAGTTAAATTTTGTTAAAAAGGCTCAAAACCCTGTTGGTATATATTAAAATGCATTATATTTATACTTTCGTTGTAATTGCGTATGATAAACTTCTACCTGCGAATTTTTCTTACCTCCATAGTGCTAACCATATTCATGGCTGGCAATACCTATGCATATAAAATTCCGCAGGGAGCAAGGCCAGATTCATTAAAAGTAAAAGCAAAGGTTTCTACCAAAATAACAGATACACGAATCAATAAACCGGCCTACCTTAAAAATGGTGTAAAGGTGAATTTCATTCCATTTAAACCTGCCAAAGACAATTTTTTTGGAAACACGAAGATCATGGGTGCTCCTAAATCTGTTGACAATGACAGGGTATTGAATAATGTAAAAGTGTATCCCAATCCAATTTCTGATCAATTAAATTTAAGCTTTAGCATGAGCAAAGATGCTAATGTAATTGTAAAAATTATGGATGTTTTGGGAAATGAGATTACTACCTTGCTTTCTGAACGAGTTGCTGCTGGAGATCAAACTAAACCTTTCGTAATCGCTTCCCGCATAACCAGTGGATTCTATTTTATTCGTGTTAGTGTAGGTTCAGAGATCATTACAAAACGTATCTCAGTACTTTAATCAAAAATCCATCTTCTTTTTATTCAGTATTTATATATTCGCTGTATGAAAATAATAGCTATTGGACGTAATTACGCCGAGCATGCCAAAGAATTAAATAATCCTGTTCCAACTGTACCTGTGATATTCATGAAACCAGATACAGCAGTTTTAAAGGATAACAAACCATTTTACCACCCTGAATTTTCAATTGATATTCATCATGAAATAGAATTGGTTTTAAAAATATCAAAAGAAGGAAAGCATATTGCTGAAAAATTTGCAGGTAATTACTTTGATGAAATTGGTCTGGGTATAGATTTTACCGCAAGGGATATACAACAAAAACATAAAGAAAAAGGGCTTCCATGGGAACTGGCCAAAGCATTTGATAATTCGGCTCCGGTAAGCAAATTTTTTCCTAAATCAAATTTCAAAGATTTAGCTAAGCTGAACATCAGGCTAGATCTCAATGGAAATACTGTTCAAAGCGGCAATACTAGTGGCTTGTTATTTTCTTATGAATATATTATTGCCTTTGTATCCAAATATATTACTCTTAAAAAAGGAGATCTTATTTTCACGGGTACCCCTCAGGGAGTTGGAAAAGTAAATGTCGGCGATCATTTGGCAGGTTATTTGGAAGATGAAAAGTTACTGGATTTTTATGTCCGGTAATGCTGCATTCAAATGTTTAAAAGCTATTTAACTCTTGTTTTTCTTTTTATAAATTGTCTGGTATACAGCCAGACAAATCAGGTCAGCTACCCACTAAATTATTTCAGGCCTCCGCTTGACCTGCCACCAATAATTTCGGGTAATTTTGGAGAAATACGTACCAATCATTTTCATTCCGGGCTTGATTTTAAAACCAATCAGCGTGAAGGTTATCCAGTTTTTGCAGTTGCAGATGGTTTCATTTCCAGAATCAGAGTTCAGATTGGCGGCGGTGGCAATGCACTTTATGTAAATCATCCCAATGGGTTTACTTCGGTTTATATGCATCTTAGAAACTACAATGATCGCATAAGCCAGGCATTAACATCCTACCAATACAGCGTCGAAAAATTTGATGTTGACTTTCCGCTTCTTGCTCTTGAAATTCCAGTTAAAAAAGGAGAAATCATTGCCTATTCAGGAAATACAGGAGGTTCTAGTGGCCCTCACCTCCATTTTGAGCTTCGTGATACAAAAACTGAACAAACCATTAATCCGCAACTCTTTGGCATTACCATTCCTGACAAGATTAAACCTACAATAGCAGGCTTATACGTATACCACCTGAATGGAAATCCATTTAGCGAACATACACCAAAGCAATTTTACCAGGTTAACGGAGCTAATGGACAATACCAGGTTTCAAGCCAAGCCATAATCACACTTGAAAAAGAATCGGGCTTTGGCATTGTAGCTTCCGATAAAAACTCTTTATCAGACAACCAAAACGGAACTTATTCCATAGAATTGTTTATTGATGGTGGGCTAATCCATTCTTCTGTTTGGGAAAAATTCTCTTTTGAATACTCAAGAGGCATAAATTCACATATTGATCATCCTGCATTGATTTCAATTGGAAAACGTATTCAGAAAAGCTTCATAGAGCCTGGTAATGAATTAAATATTTATAAAAATGCGGTCAATAGCGGACTAATCAGCATTGCTGATCAAAACATACACGAAGCAAAATATGTAGTAAAAGATATTGCCGGAAATGAAAGTGTTTTAATCTTCAAAGTCAAATTTGATCCTGTATCAAAAAAATTAGTTAATCAGCTTGACGGAAAAAAAATGGCATTTAACCAGATAAATACGTTTGATACCACCGGGCTAAGTATTAAATTTCCTTTGAAAACGCTATTCAGTGATCTAAATTTTGTATACAGCAGATCTCCAAGGCCTGTAGGAGGATATTCAGCTATACATCATATCCACAACCGTTTAATTCCTTTAAACGGAACCTATAGTTTATCCATAAACGCGGATGAAGATATCCCATTAAATTTGCGAAGTAAAGCCTTAATCGTAAATACCCGAAAAATTGCACAGGGCGGATATTATGAAAATGGATCTGTAAAGGCTGAATTAAAAACCTTTGATAGCTTTTATCTTACTCTCGACACTGTGGCTCCTAAAATCACCCCATTAAATATCAGAGATGGAGTAAATCTGGCCACAGCTTCGAAGATTCAATTTCGTATAGCTGATAATCTATCGGGGATCGACAGCTTTACTGCGCTGCTTGACGGTCGCTGGGTTTTGATGGAATATGATTCGAAATCTGGCTCATTATGGCATCGTTTAGACGATTTACTTATCAAAGGAAAACATGATTTCCAACTTATTGTAAGCGATAAGAAAAATAATACGGCCATGTTCCATGCTGTATTTTACAAGTAACAGAAATATTCCCTTCACAATATTTATTTTACTAATTTTAGTGCATCAAAAAATCCAATAAATGAATGAATTGAGCGAAGGGCAAAAGGCACCTGAATTTACTGCAAATGATCAAAATGGCAAATCTGTAAGCTTAAGTAATTTTGCTGGAAAGAATATTATTCTTTATTTCTACCCCAAAGATGATACACCGGGGTGTACTGCAGAAGCGTGCAGCTTTCGAGATAATTATGAATTCTTGCTAGCAGAAGGATTTGAAGTTTTGGGAGTAAGTACTGACGATGAAAAGTCACACCTGAAATTTATTGGCAAATATAATTTGCCGTTCTCATTGATCGCTGATACAGAAAAGAAAATTGTTGAAGCTTATGGAGTTTGGGTTGAAAAGAACATGTACGGAAAAAAATACATGGGTGTTTCACGCAAAACTTTCATCATTGATAAAAATGGTATGATTCGTAAGATCATTGATAAAGTTGATACTAAGAATTCATCTGCACAGGTATTAGAAATCCTGAAATAATTTATACCCAATAGAATAAGAAATAATAAAACACATAAGCAGCACATCTATTCAGAAATCATGGCTATTTTAGCAGAGCCATTAAGCATTAAATATGACTCCAGATATTGAAAAATTAGCAAAAATTGCCTCTCAGGTTCGCAGAGATATCGTTAGAATGGTACATGCCTGCCAGTCAGGTCATCCGGGTGGTTCACTTGGTTGTGCTGATTATTTAGTAGCCTTGTATTTTAATACCCTGAAGCATAACACCAAGTTTAACATGGACGGCCATGGTGAAGACCTGTTCTTTTTATCTAATGGACATATTTCACCAGTTTTTTACAGTGTATTAGCCCGATCAGGTTATTTTGAAGCATCTGAGCTTGCTACTTTCAGAAAGATTAATACCCGCTTACAAGGGCACCCTACAACTCATGAAAATTTACCAGGAGTTCGTATTGCCTCAGGATCTTTAGGTCAGGGGATGTCTGTTGCTATTGGTGCTGCAGTTGCTAAAAAATTAAATAAAGACAGTCGACTTGTTTTTTCATTACATGGTGATGGAGAATTGCAGGAAGGCCAGATTTGGGAGGCAGCAATGTATGCCAGCCACAATAAAGTAGATAATCTGATTTCAACTATAGATGTTAATGGTCAGCAAATCGATGGGCCAACTGACAAAATTCTTTCATTAGGAAATTTAAGAACCAAATGGGAGGCTTTTGGATGGGAGGTGCTTGAAATGAGTGGAAATGATATGGCAGATGTAGTACGTGTATTAGATCTTGCCATTTCTAAAACGTCTAAAGGGAAACCAATCATGATCTTAATGCAAACCATGATGGGCAATGGAGTAGATTTCATGATGCACACTCATAAATGGCATGGAACAGCTCCAAATGATGAACAGCTTGCAACTGCTCTAGGGCAATTGGAAGAAACTCTTGGCGATTATTAAGCCAAATAAAAGATCAGAATAGACCTAAAATTTACTTATGCCTGATTCAAGATCAGGAAACGTTTTTTATATGAAAAAATACACATACACTGAGAAAAAAGATACTCGTTCAGGTTTTGGAGCTGGTTTATTGGAAGCAGGCAAAAAGAATGATCAGGTTGTTGCCCTGTGTGCCGATTTAATCGGATCATTAAAAATGGATGCTTTTATCAAAGAATTTCCTGAACGCTTTTTCCAGATCGGAATAGCCGAGGCAAATATGATGGGAATTGCTGCAGGATTAACTATCGGTGGTAAAATTCCATTTACTGGCACTTTTGCGAATTTCTCAACGGGTCGTGTGTATGATCAAATAAGACAATCGATTGCTTATTCTGATAAAAATGTGAAGATCTGTGCATCACATGCCGGTCTTACATTGGGAGAAGATGGAGCAACTCATCAAATTCTTGAAGATATTGGGATGATGAAAATGCTTCCAGGAATGGTGGTGATCAACCCGTGTGATTATAATCAGACGAAGGCAGCTACGATGGCAATTGCCGATTATCATGGCCCTGTTTATTTAAGATTTGGAAGACCAACAGTTCCGGTATTTACAGATCCAGATCAGAAATTCGAAATAGGTAAAGCATGGATGGTTAATGAGGGTACTGACGTAAGTATTTTCGCTACCGGACATATGGTATGGAAAGCCATTGAAGCAGGAGAACTGCTTGCAGAGGCAGGCATTAATGTTGAAATAATAAATATTCATACCATTAAACCTTTGGATGAAGAAGCAGTCTTAAAGTCAGTAGCTAAAACTGGATGTGTCGTGACCGCTGAAGAGCATAATCGAATTGGTGGATTAGGAGATAGTATAGCCCAACTTTTAGCAAGAAACAATCCGGTTCCACAAGAGTATGTAGCAGTGAATGACAGTTTCGGCGAAAGTGGAACTCCAGATCAGCTCATGAAAAAGTACGGTTTAGATACTGAAGATATTATAAAGGCAGTGAATAAGGTTATCAAACGCAAGTAAAATACTTTAGCTCCGGGGATCCAGGCCAATTAATAAAAATATGCAGGTTGAGGATTCAGAAATATTAAAAAAATTTGCACAGGAAAGTACCCGTGATGAAGCTTTTCGTTTGTTACTTAGTAAGTATCAGCAAAAAATATACTGGCATATCCGAAGAATGATCATCGACCATGATGATACCGATGACCTTGTACAGGATGTGTTTTTAAAAGTATGGAAAAGCCTTTCCACCTTCAGAAGCGACTCTCAGCTTTATACCTGGCTATACCGGATTGCTACAAATGAGAGTATCACTTTTTTAAAGCGCAAAAAAATAAGGAATAGTGTTTCTATTGATGACGATGCTGGAAAAAATATGGTTAAAACGCTTGCAGAAAGCCCTTATTTTGATGGCGACAATGCCCAAATGAAACTTCAAAAAGCTTTGCTTACACTACCTGAAAAACAAAGACTGGTGTTTAACATGAAATACTTCGATGATCTTAAATATGAAGATATCTCTGAAATATTGGGAACTAGTGTGGGGGCTTTAAAAGCATCCTTTCATATTGCTGTAAAGAAAATTGAACAACTATTATTAAATACCGATTAAACCTTTTTATTTGAAAAGTATCAAAGTATTATGAAATTACAAGATTCAGATAGGAAATGGGAAAAAGACGCAGCAACACTTGCAGCAATCAAGAGGGTGAATCCTTTTGTTGTGCCATCCGGATATTTCGAATCTTTAAATGATACTATAAATTCAAGAATTCGTATCGAGTCAGCTCGATTTGAAGCAGCAGAAGAATTTAATATCCCTACTGATTACTTTCAAAAGCTACCTTCGCAAATTGAAGAAAGAATTGCAATTGAAACTATTCAATCATTAGTTCCATCAACTGGATTTACTATTCCTGAAGCATATTTTTCAGAGCTTAGTGAACGTATTCAGACCAAATTAGCTGAACAGAAACCAGAAAGCAAGAAAAATATTTTCAAATCATGGATCAGTTATTCGGCTGCTGCATGTATTACCCTTGTGTTAGGTACTGCTGTATATTTCAACTCTACAGGTTATACCATTGGGAAAGATCTCTCAGAAGTTCCTGATCAAGAGATCATCAATTATCTACAAATTCACAGCACCGTAAATGATAATCAATTCATTATTGAAAACTTAAGTGAGGATGGACTGCAGCAAATGAATTCTGATGTTTCATCACAAGAAATTGAACAATACATTAATAATACTACACTATGAAAAGAAAGCTATTGATAGGGATTTGTAGTATTATTTTCTGCCTTACTCTTCATGTATCGTTATTTGCACAAAATCATCGTGAACGTTATGAACAGATTGAAGCCATAAAAATTGCCTTCATCACCAATAAATTAGATCTCATAACCGAAGAAGCTCAAAAATTTTGGCCGGTTTACAATAATTACCAAAAAGAACTGATGGAGTTGATGAAAAAACGAAGAGAATACAGGCAGAAGACCGACATCGCTCCGAATGATAAAATTAATGCCGAACTTGCTTATGAAAGTAAGCTATTAGAGCTTAAAAAAAAGTATAAAAAACTCTATTCCAAGGTAATTCCAGCTGAAAAGATTCTGCTTTTATACCAGGCTGAACACGAATTCAGAGAACACCTGATCAAGCAATTAAATCACCGTCGCAAATCAATTAATTAAGCTGTATATTTATTGGAGACACATTTTAAATGCTGATTTTTAACAAGCCTTAAAATGTGTATTTTTACAGATGCTAAGTCCACGACAGCTTTTCCTACTAAATACTGCTCAAACATCACCTACTCCTCGCCTCCTTGAAATTGAACGTGCAGAAGGCATGTATTTATATGACTATAATGGGAAAAGTTATATGGATCTTGTTTCAGGCTTTGCAGTCAGTAATACAGGACACAGAAATGCAAAAGTTGTTCAAGCAATCAAAGATCAGGTAGACAAATACCTTCACTTAACCGTTTATGGCGAATTTATACAATCGCCACAGGTAAAGTTTGCAAGTAAATTATCTTCTATCCTCCCAGATTCTTTACGTTCGATATATTTCGTTAATTCTGGTGCCGAGGCCACAGAGGGAGCCATGAAACTGGCAAAACGCTTTACCGGACGATCTGAAATTATAGCATGCAAAGATTCCTATCATGGAAGTACCCAGGGTGCACTCAGCGTAATGGGTAATGAACATTATAAGCAAGCATACAGACCACTGCTCCCAGATATTCGTTTCATCGAATTCAATAATTATATCGATTTAGATTTAATAAGTACGGATACTGCAGCCGTAATACTAGAGACGATTCAGGGCGAAGCAGGTGTACGAGTACCGGATATTAATTACATGCAGCGTTTAAGAAAACGCTGTAATGAAACAGGCACCTTATTAATTCTGGATGAAATTCAAACAGGATTTGGTCGCACGGGTACATTATTCGCTTTTGAGCACTTTAATATAAAACCTGACATTTTATTACTGGCAAAAGGAATGGGCGGAGGAATGCCAATTGGTGCTTTTATCTCCAGTAATGAGATCATGAGTGTGCTAAAGGAAAATCCAATGCTCGGACATATTACCACGTTCGGTGGTCATCCAGTTAGTTGTGCTGCTGGTTTAGCCAATTTAGAAGTAATTCTAGAAGAAGAATTAGTTAAAGATGTATCGTTAAAAGAATCACTATTTAGAAAGCACCTTCAGCATCCGGAAATCAAAGAGATCAGAGGCATGGGATTGATGTTATGCATACAGTTAAGCAGCTTTGAACAAGTTGAAAGGGTGAGCAAACGCTGCGTTGAAAATGGGATAATTATTGATTGGTTCTTACACTGTGATACCGCCATGCGAATTGCACCACCCCTGATTATCACTGATAATGAGATACATAAAGCATGTGCAACCATTATTGAAGCACTGGAATTTTATCGAGCTGGAATAGCCAAATAATTCTTAACCAGTACATTATCAGTTTAAAGCCGTACCTTTGCATAAATATAAAATCGTTGGTATTTTTAACAGCGATGTAAAATCATTACATGTCATTCGAAAATTTAAACTTAATTGAGCCTATTTTAAAGGCTTTAAAAACAGAAGGTTACACTACCCCCACTCCTATTCAGGAACAATCAATACCAATCATATTAGAACGTAAAGACCTTTTAGGCTGTGCACAAACCGGCACAGGAAAAACCGCAGCATTTGCCATACCTATTCTTCAGATTTTGGAGGGTGGAAAAATATACGATCAAGGGCCTAGAGCAATCAAATGTCTAATTTTAACCCCTACCCGTGAGCTTGCCATACAAATTGGAGAAAGTTTTACGGCATACGGGCGTCACACCGGAATGAAGCATACCGTTATCTTTGGAGGTGTTTCACAAGGTTCGCAGGTATCGGCTTTAAAAGCAGGTGTTGATATTCTTATCGCAACCCCAGGAAGATTACTGGATCTGATCAATCAAAAATTTATTCAGTTACATTATCTGAAAATATTTGTGCTTGATGAAGCCGACCGAATGCTCGACATGGGTTTTATTCATGATGTAAAAAAGATCATAACCAAGATTCCACAAAAACGTCAAACCTTGTTTTTCTCAGCCACCATGCCTGATGAAATACAGAAATTGGCTAATACTATTTTGGTTAATCCTGAAAAAGTTGAAGTAACGCCAGTTTCTAGTACTGCCGATACCATTGATCAATCCTTATTCTTTGTTGAGAAAAACGACAAGAAAAAATTGCTTATCCATATCCTCAATGACAAGAGTATTAAGTCTGCACTGATCTTCAGTAGAACTAAACATGGAGCTGATAAAATAACTAAGGATCTTGTTAAAGCTGGAATTAAAACAGAAGCTATCCACGGAAATAAATCTCAGAATGCTCGTCAAAAGGCATTGTCTAATTTTAAAAGCGGACAAATAAAGGCTTTAATTGCAACCGATATCGCCGCAAGGGGAATTGATATTGATGAACTTTCGCACGTGATCAATTTTGAATTGCCTAATATTCCTGAAACTTATGTGCACCGGATTGGAAGAACTGGGCGTGCAGGTTCAAGCGGTATTGCTTATTCTTTTTGTGATGAAGAGGAAATGGAGTATCTTAAAGATATTCAGAAATTGATTGGAAGAGAAATACCTGTTATTGAAGATCAACCTTATCACATGCGTGGCGCATCCTTTATTATGAGCAAGTCAACAAAAAAGAAAGGCGGATCTGCTAAAAAATCAAACTCATCATCCGGAAATACTCCAATGAGTGGAAGTCCAAATAGACGATTTGGTAATAAAAGAAGGTAGAAAAACAAAAATGCTCCGAAATGAAATTCCGGAGCATTTTTTATTTAGTGGATAAGCCTTTAAACATTAGATCAGCAAGTAACTGATTTCCCTTAGGATTTAAATGCACGCGATCGGTTGTCAGGATACCGGATTCTTTATTTTCTGGATTATTAACCCTATTATACTCTAAAAACGCCTTTCGTAAATCAACTAGACCGCATCCATACTTTGATGCCAGATCGCGTATCATCTGGCTATAACGATTAAGATCACCATCCAGTGAATTACTGAAATCAGTTCTTTCACCAATTACTGCAGGTGTACAAACAATTACCTTAATGCCAGAAGCCTGTAATTTTTTGATCATTGCCGTATAAAAAGCAAGAAATTTATCCGGGTCAGTACCCGTTTGACTGCTTTGCTTATGCCAAACATCATTCACTCCAATATAAATAACAACTACATCTGGCTTTTTATCTAATACATCTTCTTGAAATCTGAGGTAAAGGTCATAAACCTTATTGCCACCTATTCCCGCACCAATCAGCTCATACGATGGGCCTCCATCCTGCTTAATTTTTTCTTGCATTAGGGTAATGTAGCCGCCAGGCTTTACACCTGCATTAGTGATTGAATCACCAAAGAATATAACCTTTAAGGGCTTTTGGATCTGCATGCCACTTAATAAGATGATCATTGTAAAAGAAAGAACTATTTTTTTCATTGCTGTTTTAATTTGAATGATTAAAGTACAAAATTGAAATTGCAAACTATAATTATAACTGTTTTGGGTAAAAGGAATTCCAGTTTTAAACCATTTTTGATCGTTTTATGAGATAAGAATTTAATACCTGATAAAAACCTGCGTGAATATCGGCATCCACAAAGTCTATCTTATATTGAGCACATTTCAATTTCAGTTCTTTATGATAGGAATTTACAGCCTCAAGATAGGATTCTCTGACATTATTGGGATGGATTTTGAGATCCTCGCCACTTTCGATATCAATAAAATGATACGGACGATTATCAAACTCAAAGCCAAGCTCCATCTTATGATCTAACACATTGAAAATAATTACCTCATGTTTATTATGCTTTAAATGCTGCAGGGATGCAAAAATCTTATTTAGGCCCTCTGCCGACTCAGCTTCGAGCATATCACTGAAAATAATAACTAGGGATCGCTTATGAATTTGCTCAGCTATCTGATGCATGGCAGAGGCAACATCGGTATGATCGCCACTACTCTTTCTAGTCATCAATTTTTCCAGCTCTGAGAATAAATATTTTTGATGCGCTGTTGTTGATTTTGCTGTGCTTGTCAGTTCCAATTTATCTGAGAAAAAACTAAGCCCAAATGCATCTCGCTGCTTTTTAAACAAATACATCAATGAAGCTGCAGCATACACAGAAAACAAAAGCTTATTAAAAGTTTTCTCGGGATAATACATTGATGAAGAAACATCTATTACTATCTGACACCTCAGGTTTGTTTCTTCCTCAAACCGCTTTACAAAAAGCTTATCCGTACGACCATATAATTTCCAATCCACATTTTTTACAGAATCTCCGGTATTGTAAAGTCGATGCTCTGCAAATTCAACAGAGAAACCATGAAACGGACTTTTATGCAGGCCCGTTATAAACCCCTCTACAACCTGTTTAGAAAGCAATTCAAGATTCCCAAAATCCTGAAGATCTTTATAATTTGAGAGGTTAGGTTCCATGCTCTAAAATAATACAATTTCGGGTTAAGGATTCTGATTTTTTGAAATAATGTAAAGAAATTTTAGGAGCCGCAGAATAAATACTCGCCCAAACATTTGATGAATTATAGAAAAAAATTAACTTCGAATGATTTTTTGCTATTGACCAAATAGCCTAATTATCCATCCAAAAGTCCAATTATTTTAAATTAGAGAAAAATCAACATCCTATGATGATTTATAAATTCAGATATGCCTTAATTTCAGCGCTGCTGATTGGGCCATATTCTTCACACGCTCAACTCAAAGACCTGAGCTTCAAAGAAATTTTTTCAAACTCGGTAAAAGATATTATCAATCCAATTCCGGTCTACAGGGGCTGGGCTGATAATACACATTATATTGAATACCGTATGGAAGGGCAGCAAAGTAAGCCATACACTGTTGATGCACGCACAGGAGAAGCAGTTCAATCGGCACCCGCGCAGGTAAATGAAGCTTCAGTAACTATCAAGAATAAAGATGTTTTTTTTAAGGATGCTTTGGGAACAGAGAAACAATTAACTAAAGATAGCATAGCTGAAAAAAATCCCACCTTATCTCCTGATAAAACTCAGGTCGCATTTACTAGAAACAATGACCTATATTCTATCGATATCGCTTCAGGTATAGAAACGAGATATACAAACGATGGGTCGGATGTGATTTATAATGGCTGGGCTTCATGGATATATTATGAGGAGATCCTTGGCCGACCAACCCGATATAAGGCTTTCTGGTGGAGCCCAGATAGTAAACAGATCGCATTTATGCGTTTTGACGATTCAAAAGTTCCTGTATTTCCTATTTACAATTCAAACGGGCAACATGGCTTTCTTGAAAATACCAGGTATCCTAAACCTGGAGACCAAAATCCTGAAGTCAAAATGGGATTGGTTAACAGAGGTACAAATGGGATAGTTTGGGCTGATTTCGATCCAAAAAACGATCAGTATTTTGGCACTCCTTTCTGGATGGCAGATAGCAAAACACTGTGGATGCAATGGATGAACCGCGATCAAAATAATCTCATTATTTATAGTGTCAATCCGATGAATGGTAGCAAAATAGCTATTCATGAAGAAACACAAAAAACCTGGGTCGACTGGTTTGATGATCTGTATTTTCTTAAAAATGGACAAGGTTTTATCCTAAAAAGCGATAAGAGCGGCTGGGGTCATTTTTATTATTATGACCTTGAGGGCAACTTGAAGAAACAATTAACATCCGGATATTGGCGAGTGAACCAATTGGTACTAGTTGATGAAAAGGATCAAGAAATATTTTTCACAGCAAGACAGGAAAATTCAACAAGAAACGACCTTTACCGTGTTAGCTTAAAGGGGAATGAAGAACCTATACGATTAACCTTTGGGAATTATGACCATCAGATCAGTATTTCGCCTGACGGTAACTATTTCTTGACAACTTATTCTAATATAACAAGTGCCCCCAAATCAGCTTTATTGGATAATAAAGGAAATATTATTCGTGAACTATCAAATTCGAAAGGCTCTGCATTTGATTCTTATCAACTTCCTAAAACAGAGCTTAGCTATTACAAGACGCGCGACGGCCTTGAACTTCCGATGACCATTACTTTACCTTTAAATTTTGATCCAAGCAAAAAATATCCTGTCTGGATCTCTGTTTATGGTGGTCCGGATGCCGGAACTGTTTATGACCGATGGAAAAGTCCACTCGGACTTACCTACTGGTGGGCTAAAGAGGGTATCATTCAGGTAGCCATAGATAACCGAAGTTCAGGGCATCTGGGAAAGACAGGAATGGATTTCATTTACCGAAAAATGGGCAAATACGAGATCGAGGATTATATAGATGCGGCAAATTTGCTAAAATCAAAGCCTTATGTTGACGGCGCAAAGATTGGAATTACAGGGGGCAGCTTTGGCGGGTATATTACTGCAATGGCTCTGACTTATGGCTCTGATGTATTCACACACGGTATTGCTAATTACTCTGTAACTGATTGGTCACTTTATGATACACATTATACCGAACGCTTTATGGGCAGCCCTAAGAATAACCCTGAAGGATATAAGATCACCTCTGTATTAACTTATGCAGATCGGCTAAAAGGGAACTTGCGTATTGTGCATGGCACAATGGATGATAATGTTCACATGCAGAACAGCATTCAACTAATCAACAAACTGCAGGATTTAAATAAACATTTTGAATTCATGCTCTATCCAGGTGAACGTCATGGCTGGGGTGGTTCAAAAGCAAGACATAGCAATCAGGAAACTGTGCGGTATATTTATATGAATATGTTGCAAAAGCCAGTGCCTGCAGAATACCTCGAGTATTGGAAATAAATTTAATCCAGATTAATAAAAACAAAAAAGCTCCTGCAGGAATCTGCTGGAGCTTTTTTGTTAAGCGATATGTATAATGCTTATGCCAATTGCTTACTAAGTTTTTCAGCAAGAACTGATTTAGGCACTGCACCAATTTGTTTGTCTACAATTTCACCATCTTTGAAAAACAAAAGAGCAGGGATATTACGAATCCCGAATTTCATTGAAATTCCTGGATTGTTATCTACGTTTACTTTACCAACAACTGCTTTACCTTCGTATTCTTTTGCGAGTTCTTCAACAACCGGGCCTACCATACGGCATGGACCACACCATTCTGCCCAAAAATCAACCAAGACAGGTTTATCAGATTTAAGGACTAATTCGTCAAAGTTTGCATCTGTTAATTCTAATGCCATAATAATAAGATTTTCGTGTTTATAATTTAAAGATAGTATTCAATATTCCTGCCACAAA
Organism: Sphingobacteriaceae bacterium; assembly: GCA_947479815.1. Classification (GTDB taxonomy): domain Bacteria; phylum Bacteroidota; class Bacteroidia; order Sphingobacteriales; family Sphingobacteriaceae; genus Daejeonella. The sequence goes on along the minus strand of CANKAT010000008.1, from coordinate 44,424 downwards.
TATACCCTGCATTTGTGACATTAATTCAACTTATAGCGAACTCCGACCAATTTAGAAATTTCTTCTAAAAACTCATTACTTGGATTGATCCTAACTGATTTTGAGGGCATTTCTAGTGTCGTTTCCTCATCATAATCCATGATCATGAATTTCAACTGGCAATTTCTGCTTTCATTTTGATCAGAATTGATTCTTACAATTTCATCTATCTTATTCATGAAAGTTTCGGATAGTTCAGTAAGAGGAAGTTGAATAGTCAGACATTTTGACATTTTATCCCTCAATTCTGATAAAAGAACTATACTATTAACTTTAAACTCCCAATTATCCTTTTGTTTAAACCGCTCCGTAACTATACCTCTAACCTGTAGAAACAAGCCGATAACCAAATATTGCTTTAGCTTGATATAATCTTCACCAAAAAGAGCAATTTCAAAAGTCTCGCCATAATCTTCAAACATGAAAGAACCAAAAGGTTTACCCGTTTTTGTAGTACCGTGCCTGCAAGCTGAAACCAAACCGCCAATGACCAAATCGCGATTACTTATTTTCTTGAAATCCTCCTGATCTTCAGGCATAATCTCAGTACCTTTCATTCTATTAACGAGGCTAAGGTGTTTAACTTGATGCGAACAAAAATTATCAAGCTCAAACTTATAATTGTCTAAGGGATGACCTGTGAGATAAATTCCTATCGATTCCTTTTCATATTTTAATTTCTCAATCAATCCCCATTCTTCACATTCTGGCATTTGAGGTTCTGAAATTTCAGCATCATTGGTTCCTCCAAACAAGGAAGCCTGGGAGGAATTTAAGTTATTCTGAAAATCATTCGTGTATTTTATCAGCCGCTCAATACCGTTATAAAAACTGGCGTCAGGCTTAAAGAAAAATTGTGATCTATTATGTCCAAAACAATCAAATGCTCCTCCATAAACAAGATTTTCATATACTTTTTTACTAACAGATCTGGAGTTGGTACGTCGTGCAAAATCATAAATACTTTGATAAAGTCCGTTTTCTGTTCGCTCTTCAACAATACTCTCAACGGCTTTTTCACCCACCCCTTTCATTCCTGACATACCAAAACGAACCTCACCTTTTTTATTAACGGTAAAACTCAGTTCAGATTCATTAATATCTGGCCCTAACACAGAAATTCCCATTTGTTTACATTCTTCCATAAAGAAGGATATTTTTTCAATGTTATTCTGATTGTTCAATACAGCAGCCATGTACTCAGATGGATAATTAGCCTTTAAATAGGCAGTCTGATAGGCTACAAATGCATAACATGTAGAGTGCGATTTATTAAAAGCATATTGCGCAAAAGCTTCCCAATCTGTCCAAACCTTTTCAGCTACGTTTTCATCATGCCCGTTTGTTTTACAGCCCTCCATAAATTGGGCTTTCATCTTATTCAGCACTTCAATCTGCTTCTTACCCATGGCTTTACGCAGCACATCAGCATCGCCCTTGCTAAAACCTGCAAGTTTTTGAGACAATAGCATAACCTGCTCCTGGTAAACCGTAATTCCATAGGTTTCTTCCAGATGCTCCTTCATATCTAACAGGTCATAACTTACCTCCTCCCGACCATGCTTTCGGGAAATAAATTTGGGGATATATTCAATTGGACCCGGACGATAAAGTGCGTTCATGGCAATCAAATCCTCAAATTTATCTGGCCTCAGATCGCGAAGGTACATTTGCATACCATCACTCTCAAACTGGAAAGTTCCATTGGTATCACCACGCTGATAAAGCTCAAAAGTCTTTTGGTCTTCGAGTGAGATATAATCAATGTCTATATCAACATTATGATTTTGCTTGATTAAACGCAGGGCATCCTTGATGATTGTCAAGGTTTTGAGCCCCAAAAAGTCCATTTTAATTACACCCGCATCTTCAATAACTCGTCCATCAAACTGGGTAACCAGCAATTCAGATTCCTTAGAAGTTGCCACAGGAATAATATCGGTAAGATCGTATGGGGCAATAATGATACCCGCAGCATGAACGCCCACGTTCCGCACCGAGCCTTCCAAAATCATGGCCTCTTTCAACACATCTGCCTGCAGGGATTTACCATCTGCCAGAATCTTTCTTAGTGTTTTAATATTATCAAAATCTTCGGGGTTCTGCTCCTTTTTAACCGTCTCAATTGGGGCAGTCATTACCTGCACCAGATTAGTGCCAGGCCTGTCGGGAACCAGCTTTGCCAGCATATTGGATTCGGCAAGAGGAAGATCTAATACACGGGCAACGTCTTTAATACTTGATTTTGCGGCCATAGAGCCATAGGTAATAATCTGGGCTACCTGATTTTTACCGTACTTATCCACAACATAATCAATTACTTTTTGGCGGCCGGCATCATCAAAGTCCGTATCAATATCGGGCATCGACTTACGGTCTGGATTCAGGAAACGCTCAAACAGTAGATTGTATTTAATGGGATCGATATTAGTAATCCCGATGCAATAGGCCACTACAGAACCTGCGGCAGAACCACGCCCAGGACCAATGAATACACCCAAATCGCGCCCCGCACGTATAAAATCAGCTACTATCAAGAAATAGCCGGCAAACCCCATCGTACGGATCGTAAAGAGCTCAAAATTGAGACGCTCCTCAACCTCGGCACTGATATCCACATATCGGTTTTTGGCACCTTTAAATGCTAAATCTTTCAGGTATTCCCACTGGTTCATGTTCTCAGATTCAGCACCCTGATGGATTTTAAACTCATCAGGAATCGGAAAATTTGGGAGCATGATATCCCGTTTCAATTCAAGAATATCAACTTTATCTACTATCTCATTCGTGTTATCGAGCGATTCGGGCAGATCATGAAAAATTGCGCCCATTTCTTGCTGACTCTTGAAGAAAAACTGATCATTAGGGAATCCAAATCGAAAACCCTTACCGCTTTCCTCATCGGTTGCAATCGGCGTACTTTTCATATCGCCGGTATTCACGCATAACAAGATATCGTGTGCATTGGCATCCTCCTGATCCACATAATGCGAATCGTTTGAGCAGATTACCTTAACATTGTATTTCTTCGCAAATTTCAGCAATACAGCATTAACCGTTTCCTGCTCTGGAATATTATGGCGTTGAAGTTCAATGTAATAATCTTCACCAAAGAGGTCTAACCACCATTTAAATTCAATCTCCGCTTCTTCCTCCCCTTTTTTCAAAATAGTTTGAGGTACTGAGGCACCCAAGCAACAGGTAGTGGCAATTAATCCCTTATGATATTTCAGGATTAGTTCCTTATCAATGCGAGGCCATTTGCTATACAAGCCTTCGATATAACCCAAGGAGCATAGCTTTACCAGATTTTTATACCCTTCAGCATTTTTAGCAAGTAATAGCTGATGAAAACGCTGATCACGCTTTTCTTTGGTAAACTGCTTAATATGACGGTTGTCTACCACATAAAACTCACACCCTACAATAGGTTTTACACCATGCTTTCCGGCTTCGGCTACAAATTTAAACACCCCGAACATATTTCCATGATCGGTAATGGCCATGGCTTTCATACCATCGGCTTCAGCCTTTTTGAAGAGCCGCGAAATATCTGCCGCACCATCCAACAGTGAAAATTGCGTATGTACGTGCAGGTGCGAAAAATCAGGCATAAAAATAATTTTGGGGTAAAATCAAATTTACGAATCTTTTAGAGTGTGAAGAAGGGTGTTGAAAAGTAAAAAAGAAATGTTCTCACATAATCGTAAAGACGCTAAATTTATTACCTGAAATACATCCAAGGCAATCTTTATCGCTATACTATTTAGGAGTATTTTGAGTAAAAATTAAAAATTTACAATAGGAATTGATAATCAAAAAAAGATGAAGGTTTCAAGCTACCTACCATTCTAGATTAATTTGGTGAGTTTGCATGCTATTTCGAATGAATACTAATTCGGAAGGGTATTTTCCTGATTATAGGCGAATCAATTAAATGCAAACAAATCAGCCTTTAGTATGGATTGATTTAGAAACAAAAAACTTACACAACAGGTATTAATAATTTCATAAAAAAGATTGAATTATCTATCTTCGTTTCAGCAAATCAAAATAACCGCTAAAGACGTTTTAGAATAATAAAAAGGCAGATTTTAAATAAGAATCTCTAACAAATTCGATCTCAAATTTAAATAAATCATAAAATGAAAATTACAGTTGTAGGAGCCGGTGCCGTAGGAGCAACCTGTGCTGATAACATCGCCAGAAAAGAATTAGCTGAAGAACTTATTTTGTTAGACATCCGAGAAGGTTTTGCTGAGGGCAAAGCAATCGATATGATGCAAACTTCTGCCCTGCTTGGTTTTGATACTAAGATCAAAGGTGTTACCAATGATTATGCAGCTACTGCAGATTCAGAGGTTGTTGTTATTACTTCCGGATTACCCCGTAAACCAGGTATGACCCGTGAAGAACTGATCGGAACCAATGCAAACATTGTAAAAAGTGTTACCGAGAATATCCTAAAACACTCGCCAAATACCATAATTATCGTGGTTTCAAATCCAATGGATACTATGAATTACCTCACCTTAAAAACTTCAGGTCTTCCTAAGAACAGGATACTAGGTATGGGTGGAGCATTAGATTCAGCAAGATTTAAATATTACCTAAGTGTTGAGCTTGGCTGTTCTCCTGCTGATCTTAATGCAGTAGTTATTGGAGGGCACGGTGATACCACCATGATTCCGCTTATTCATCATGCTACCTGGAATAGTATTCCGGTTACTCAACTTCTTTCCAAAGAGCAGCAAGAACGTGTAGTTTCATCAACAATGGTAGGTGGTGCAACATTAACTAAATTAATTGGAACCTCTGCTTGGTACGCTCCCGGAGCAGGTACTGCCGCAATGGTTGAAAGCATTGTTCGCGATGAAAAGAAACTGATCTCTTGTGGAGTTGCATTAGATGGCGAATATGGCCAAAAAGATATCTCATTAGTTGTTCCGGTAATCATCGGGAAAAACGGATGGGAAAAAATCCTTGATTTTAAATTATCTGATTCTGAACAGGCTGAATTCAACAAAAGTGCTGATGCTGTTAGAGCTATGAATGAGGTATTAAAAGAGTCTAATCATATCTAAAAAGCTGCTTTTATAGCATGGCAAATACACTAGTTCCGCTAGAACTAATCAATCTAAATGACGACGGCTTCCACCTATTGGTGGAAGTTTTTGTTTTTGGACAATCCTTTCATGCAGTACTTGATACTGGCGCTTCAAAAACAGTTTTTGACAAAGGAACAGTTGAGAAACACAAAATAGATGGTGTATTAAAGGCTTCAGACAAGCTTTCTACTGGCCTTGGGACAAATACCATGGAAAGTCATACCCTTATTCTTCCCATTTTAAAGATCGGAAAGCTAAAATTGAAAAACTTTGAAGCGGCTGTCCTTGATCTTTCTACTATAAATCAGGCCTATTCTGCACTTAACCTTCCACCTATCATTGGAGTTCTGGGTGGCGATATATTATACAAGCACAAGGCAATTATAAGTTATAAAAAATTACGGCTTAAACTATTCAAATAAAGATTAATTCAAGTAAGGATTAAACGCCGCAGGCTACTATAATCGGGAACAAAAAAGCCCTCCAAATAAATTGAAGGGCTTAATTTTAATAATTAATGCTTGAATTATATATCAATACGAGCATATTTTGCATTTTTCTCAATAAACTCACGTCTAGGAGCAACTTCATCACCCATTAACATTGAAAATATATGATCACATTCAGCTGCATTTTCGATGGTCACTTTTCTTAAGGTACGAGTCTCAGGGTTTAAAGTAGTATCCCATAATTGCTCTGCATTCATCTCTCCAAGACCTTTGTAACGCTGAATATTAACACTTTCCTCTTTACCTGCACCTTTTAGTGCTTGTACAGCTGCATCACGTTGTTCATCGGTCCAGGCATATTGAAATTCTTTACCTTTCTTAACCATATAAAGTGGAGGTGCTGCAATATAGATATATCCAAACTCGATTAAAGCCTTCATGTACCTGAAGAAAAAAGTAAGGATCAGAGTAGTAATGTGGGAACCATCCACGTCAGCATCGGTCATAATGATGATCCTATGGTAACGTAATTTCTCCATATTAAGAGCCTTTGCATCTTCAGCAGTTCCAATACTCACACCCATTGCTGTGAACATATTCTTGATCTCATCATTTTCATAGATCTTATGCTCCATTGCCTTTTCTACATTCAGAATCTTTCCCTTTAAAGGAAGAATTGCCTGAAAATTACGATCTCTACCTTGTTTTGCAGTTCCACCCGCTGAATCTCCCTCGACCAGGTATAATTCACAAGCAGCAGGATCATTATTTGCACAATCTGCAAGTTTTCCAGGTAAACCAGAACCTCCCATTACCGTTTTTCGCTGAACCATTTCGCGTGCTTTTCGTGCAGCGGCTCTAGCAGTAGCAGCAAGGATAACCTTATTGACAATCATCCTAGCTTCCTTCGGATTTTCTTCTAAATAATTGCCCAGAATCTCCCCAACAGCAATATCTACTGCTCCCATCACCTCATTATTGCCTAATTTGGTCTTGGTTTGCCCCTCAAACTGTGGTTCCTGAACTTTTACTGATATAACTGCTGTAAGTCCTTCCCTGAAATCATCACCTGTAATTTCGATCTTCATGTTTTTCAACATGCCCGATTTTTCAGCATAAGTTTTCAATGTCCGGGTTAATCCCCGACGAAATCCAGCTACATGCGTACCACCCTCATGGGTATTTATATTATTGACATAAGAATGCACATTTTCAGTATAGGTATCATTATACTGTAGGGCCAGTTCAACTGGTATTCCTTGTTTAATTCCTTCTACGTATATCGGCTCAGGAATTATTGAAGTACGCATTCCGTCGAGGTATTTAACAAATTCTTTCAATCCACCTTCTGAGAAGAATTCTTCGAACAAGAATGAACCCTCATCGGTAGTTTCTCGCTCATCAGTTAGCGATAAGCGGATACCTTTATTTAAATAGGCTAACTCACGCAAACGTGCAGCAAGTGTATCAAATTTATAATCAGTTGTCAGCGTAAAAATCTCAGGATCTGGTTGAAAGGTAACTGTTGTACCCGTTTTATCACTTTCACCAATTACCTTAACATCATACTTTGGTTTACCACATGAATATTCCTGGGCAAAAATTTTACCTTCACGCTGCACCTCAACCTTCAAAAGAATTGAAAGTGCATTCACACAACTTACCCCTACACCATGCAAACCTCCAGAAACTTTATAAGTATCCTTATCAAATTTACCGCCGGCATGAAGCACAGTCATAACTACTTCGAGCGCAGACCGTTTTTCTTTGGTATGCATAGCAGTTGGAATACCGCGGCCATTATCCTCAACAGTAATGGAATTGCCCTTATGAATGGTTACTTTAATGTCGGAACAATAACCGGCCAAAGCCTCATCAATTGAATTATCAACTACCTCATATACCAGGTGATGCAATCCTTTGAACCCGGTATCACCAATATACATTGATGGGCGCTTTCTTACCGCTTCCAGGCCTTCAAGGACCTGTATATTATCCGCCGAATAATTAGATCTGTCTTCTGTTTCTTCGCTCATATTTTCTTATAACAACAAGTATCAAAAATAACCATTTACTATGGAATTTGTTGCAATGTGGATAAAATAACACCACATTTATTTACCAATAGGTTGGAGTAAATAAAATGGTTGAGATAATGGTTTGAAAGTTTATATTTGTTAAATTTTTATAGAAAAATATGAAGAAAGTAATCACAGGCATAAGTAAAGTTGCAGGCATTTTGACTATTGCAGCACTAGTTATCTCATGTAACAAAGACCAAACTAAATCTGCGGACTCTAAAACAAGCTCATCTGCTAACAATTCTGAATCTATAGTTTATGTAAATTCAGATTCATTATTGACTAATTATGAGTATTTCAAAGCAGTACAGCTTACTTTTCAAGAAAAATCTAAAAAAGCACAGGCTGACTTGACTGCTAAAGGAGCTGCTTTTCAACGTGAAGTTGCAGCTTACCAGCAAAATGCAGGTAGTTTAAGTGCAGATCAGCGTGCTTCTACAGAAGAAAGACTGGCTAGAAAACAACAAGAACTTGCAACATACAATCAAAATGCAGGAAATGCACTTTCTAACGAAGAAGCAGTAGAGAATGAGAAATTATACAATAAGGTTTCTGAATTTTTAAAGGTTCATGCTAAAGCAAAAGGATACAAAGTTGTATTAACCTATTCAAAGTCTAATCCAGCAGTTTTATATGCTGATCAAAGTTTGGATATTACCAAAGAAGTAGTAGAAGGCTTGAATACAGAGTATAAAAAAGACAAGAAATAAATAGCATTATAAATAGTTAAAGAAAACCCCGGAAACACCGGGGTTTTTTAGTTTAAAAAAATTTACTTTACTGAATGGTATAATTTGATTAACACATGGGTATCTAGAGAAATAGAAACATTGCTATACCCATTAGATTCACTTGCCGAACTATCCTATCTTTAATATTAAGGTTTAACGGTAAAATGAAACTAGTTTTAACCTGTAATTATTCTAAGAAAAATCCTATTCAAACCAGCCTTCCTGCAAATCATCAATTTCTCTGCGATCTCTTTTTGTAGGTCTTCCAGCTCCTCTATCTCTGCTTAATGTTGGACTTTGGAACATAGATTTATATTCGGGAGTATCTTCAACTGGGGTCAGGTCTTTATAAAAATTTACAGCTGTTTTTGCATCTACTCTTCGATCCAATAAACCAATAACTTCTATAATCTTTTTATCGCTTCCCTTTTGTAGCGTATAAACCTCCCCTATTTTTACTACATGAGATGCTTTCAGATTTTGTCCGTTTAATTTTATTCGTCCGGCTTTACAGGCTTCGGCAGAAACACTCCTTGTTTTAAAGGCGCGTATGGCCCATAAATATTTATCGATACGCAATTTCTCTGATTCCTGCATTTCCCAAAATTACACAACAATTGATTGATTGATACAAAAATTGACAGAAAATTCCTTTAATTTGCTTTAAATTAAAAGTATGACTACCGAATTAAAAAAACTGATTGAAACTGCATGGGAGGATCGTAATCTCATTAATTTCAAAGAATACAAAGATGCCATCAATAGTGTAATTGCACATCTCGATAAAGGCGAGATCAGAGTTGCTGAACAAATCGGAAATCGCTGGCATGTAAACGACTGGATCAAAAAGGCAGTGATCCTTTATTTCCCGATCAGAGAAATGAAGGAAATTGAAGTGGGTCCATTTGTTTTCCATGACAAAATGAAATTAAAAACCGACTATAAAGAGAATGGTGTCAGAGTAGTTCCTCATGGAATTGCTCGTTATGGAGCATTTCTTGCAAGAGGAGTAATTATGATGCCTTCTTATGTTAATATTGGTGCTTATGTAGACGAAGGCACAATGGTAGATACATGGGCAACTGTTGGATCATGTGCTCAAATAGGAAAACATGTTCATTTAAGTGGAGGTGTGGGTATTGGCGGTGTTTTAGAACCTATCCAGGCCTCGCCTGTAATCATTGAAGATAATTGTTTCATCGGTTCAAGAGCCATTGTAGTTGAAGGTGTTCATGTTGAAAAAGAGGCAGTGCTTGGAGCAAATGTTGTTCTTACTGCTTCAACCAAGATTATTGATGTAACTGGCAATGAACCTGTTGAATATAAAGGATTTGTACCTGCACGTTCTGTTGTAATACCAGGATCATATGCAAAGAAATTCCCTGCCGGCGAATACCAGGTGCCTTGTGCATTGATCATCGGACAAAGGAAAGAATCGACAGATAAAAAAACTTCTCTTAATGACGCATTAAGAGAAAATAATGTAGCAGTTTAATGCTAAAACAAGAGCTTTTTTAATTAAAAAGGATGTAAGCAATTCATCCTTTTTAATTTTATAGCATAAACATGAAAATAGGCTTTGACGGTAAGCGCGCAACACAAAATTTTACTGGTTTAGGAAACTATAGTCGGTATGTGCTCAAAATACTGGCAGAATACTATCCTGAAAATCAGTATGCTGTGTTTGTTCCTGCACCCGCAGAAAAACCATTAACTGTTCTGGAATACCCTTCAATACACTTTCAATACCCCAAAAATCAATTTTTCAAAAATTTTTGGAGGAGCAGAGGAATTATTAAAGATCTCAAAAAGGAAAAAATCGACGTCTTCCATGGACTTAGCAATGAAATTCCAATTGGTTTAAAAAAAGCAGGAATCCCATCTGTTGTGACTATTCATGATCTGATATTTTACAGATATCCCCAATATTACCCTTATTTTGACAGAAAGATTTATGAACTAAAAGTTCATTATGCTTCAAAACATGCAGATAAGATCATTGCTGTTAGTGAACAAACAAAATCAGACCTAATCAATTTTTTCAATGTTGAAGAATCCAGGGTTGAGGTAATCTACCAAAATTGTGACCCTATCTTCAGATCAAAAGTAACAGAGCAAGAAAAGACCAGAATAAAGCATACTTATAATTTACCGGAAGAATTCATTCTGAATGTAGGTACCATAGAAACTCGCAAAAATTCTCTTCTTATTGTAAAAGCCCTTAAAACGCTAAAAGAAACTATTCATCTGGTCATAATTGGGAAAGAAACTCCATACGCACAAGTAGTTAAAGATTTTATTAACAACAATAACCTGATGAGCAGGGTACATTTTCTAAAAAACGTTTCCTTCCAGGACCTACCTGGTATATATCAACAGGCCAGCTTATTCATCTATCCATCAGAATTCGAAGGGTTTGGAATACCGGTAGTAGAAGCTTTAAGTTCAGGAATACCTGTAATTGCAGCTAAAGGATCCTGCCTAGAAGAAGCAGGTGGTAAAAACAGCATATATATAGATCCAACTAACAGCGATGAACTTACAGTTCAGATCAACCTGGTTATGAACAACATAGAAAAAAGAGAGTTAATGATACGTTCTGGAATTGAACATATCAGTAATTTTTCCAATCAAAAAATTGCAGATAAATTATTCAAACTTTACCAAAACCTAATCTAAATGCTAAGAGATGATGTAAATAAGGCATTTGAAGTATTAAAGAATGGAGGCCTGATTCTTTACCCAACCGATACCATTTGGGGTATTGGATGTGATGCTACAAATTTAGAAGCGGTAGAAAAAGTCTTCAAACTTAAAGGAAGATCGGAAGAAAAAAGTTTGATTGTTTTATTAGACAGTGCTAATAAACTTCAAAGCTATGTAAATGAGATTCCAGAAGTAGCTTACGACCTTATTGAATATGCAGAAAATCCAATGACTATTATTTATTCTAATGCAAAAAATCTGGCCAAGAATGCAATTGCTAAGGACGGAAGTATCGGTATTCGGATTGTAAAACATGTATTCTGCGAGCAATTACTGCAGCGTTTCAGAAAACCTATCATTTCAACTTCAGCAAATTTGAGTGGAAAACCATCCCCTGCATGCTTCAACGAAATTAGTGAAGAGATAAAACAAGGGGTCGATTATGTAGTCAATTGGGAGCAAGATGATACCTCAATAAAGAAAGCATCTACAATAATGAAACTTGAACCCGGAGGATTGTTTTCGTTCATTAGAAAATAAGAATACAAAAACCAAAATTTCAAGGCTAATGTTTTCAATCACTTGAAAAAGTGCAATAATATGTTGTCCTTTGCTGATAAATTATTGCCTGCTCAAATCAGGTTTGATGATCCCCATCTCCTCACATGAGATCCGATCTGATTTTATATGAAAGAATATTTACAACATCCCATATTTGAAAAATTAAGTAAACTGGCAGATGAATCACAGACAGAAATTTATGTGATAGGCGGCTTTGTAAGAGATCTTTTCCTCAACAGACCATCTAAAGACATCGACATTCTAGTTATTGGAAATGGAATTAAATTTGCAGAAGCTGCTGGTAAACTATTACATACTAAGGTTTCAGTATTTAAGAATTTTGGCACTGCCCAGCTTAAGCATGGGGATCTCGAAATAGAATTTGTAGGAGCAAGAAAAGAATCCTATCGTTCAGAGTCTCGCAAGCCTATTGTTGAGAATGGCAGTCTTGAAGACGATCAGAAACGCCGCGATTTTAGTATCAATGCAATGGCTCTGGGTTTAAACATTTCAAATTTCGGAACTTTATTAGATCCATTTGACGGGGTAAAAGATCTTGATAACAAGCTGATACGTACTCCTCTTAATCCAACAGAAACATTTTCTGATGATCCTTTAAGAATGTTAAGAGCAATTCGATTTGCTACTCAGCTTAACTTCACAATTCATGATGACGCTATTGATGCAATTAAAAAGAATTGCGAAAGGATCAAAATCGTTTCTCCAGAAAGAATTACCGATGAGTTAAATAAGATCATACTGGCAACTAAGCCATCAACAGGATTCATTTATTTATTTGACACAGGGCTTCTGCATCTAATTTTCCCTCAAATGTCAGACCTGTATGGTGTTGATATAGTGGAAGGCAAAGGACATAAAGACAATTTTTACCATACGCTTCAAGTTCTTGACAATTTAGCTGAAAATACGAATGATCTATGGCTAAGATGGGCAGCAATTCTTCATGATATTGCGAAACCTGCAACAAAACGTTTTGAGCCCGGCCATGGATGGACATTTCATGGACATGAAGACCGAGGGGCACGCATGGTTCCAAAAATCTTCGCTCAGCTCAAACTTCCATTGAATGAAAAAATGAAACTGGTTCAAAAATTGGTTCAATTGCATCTGAGGCCAATAGTGCTTGCTCAGGATGTAGTGACCGATTCAGCCGTAAGACGACTATTATTTGAAGCAGGTGAGGAAATAGATAGCCTTATGTTATTATGTAATGCAGATGTAACAACTAAGAATGAATATAAAGTAAAAAAATACCGACGAAACTTTGACCTTGTAAAACAAAAACTGAAGGATGTTGAAGAAAGCGATCAACTAAGAAACTGGCAACCACCGATTAGTGGCGAAGATATCATGCATGCATTTAATTTGAGTGCAGGTAAAAATGTTGGTATTATAAAAAATCAAATCAGAGAGGCTATTCTTGAAGGAGAAATTAAAAATTCAAGAGAAGAAGCATATGCGTTCATGATAGAAAAAGGAAAAATCCTGGGATTGATTCCGGTTGAACCTAGCTAAAATACTGACAAAAAAATAGTTTAAAAATGCTAATCAATCTTTTCAAATAGTATTTTTGTACACTAACAAAATAATAGAATAAAAATGGCAATTTATAGATTTAAGGTTTCTTTTGAAGATTATGACGATATTGAACGAGATATTGATATAAAATCCAATCAAACATTTGAAGACCTTCATCGTGCTATCCAACAATCAACAGGATACAATGCAGATGTATCATCCTCTTTTTATGTAAGTAGTGATCAATGGATAAAAAAAGAGGAAATTGCCTTCCTCCCAAACCAACGAAAAATCAATAATGGGGTTGCTACAATGGAGAATTCTAAACTAAGCAGTTTCATAGATGATCCTCATCAAAAATTTTATTATACCTATAACTTCGACAGACCATTTGACTTTCATGTTGAACTCATAAAAATTATACTTAACGAAGAAAATGGAAAGACCTATCCTTGTGTATCACGTAGTCAGGGTGAAGCACCTAAAATTGCTGGTACCGTAATTATTCCATCTGTAACCACTGCAGTATCTGAAGACTTTGATTTTTTAAATGAACTTGACTTTCAGCCTGAAGATGCAGAGGAGCTTGAACAAATGAGCGAAATGGGTATAAATACAGAGCAGGAAACTGAGGAGGAAGAAGAAGAAGAAAAAGATGAATTCATGGATGAATTCTCAGATAATGATGGTTATGATCCTGATGATATCCAAAAGGATGAATATTAAATTATAAAACGGGATTGCTAATGAGCAAAACATTGATCATTATCGCAGGCCCAACCGCAATTGGCAAAACATCATTAGCCATAAGTCTGGCAAAACACTTTAAAACAGAGATTATTTCAGCCGATTCTCGACAGTTTTACAGGGAAATGAACATTGGCACAGCCAAACCTTCAGAAGTAGAACTAAAGGAAGTTAAACATCATTTGATCAATAGCCATTCCATTCTAGATCAATTTAATGCTGGTGATTTTGAAAAAGAATCTATTGAATTGATCAATAAATTATTTCTCGATCATGACCAGGTAATTATGGCGGGTGGCTCCGGACTATTTATTAACGCAGTAAGCCATGGTTTTGATCAATTACCCATAGCTTCAGAAGAAATTCGCACCTATTTTAATACAATATTAGAAGAAAAGGGGATTAAATTTCTACAAGATCGACTAAAAAAAATTGACCCTGTTTACTATAAAGAGGTCGATATCTTTAATCCGCAACGCATTATCAGGGCTTTAGAAGTATTTGAGAGTACCGGAAAAACGTTTTCATCCTTAAGAACAAATATCAAAAAGCAAAGACCATTTAATATTGTCAAAATAGGGCTTAATACCGATCGCAATATAGTATATGAAAGAATAAACCTTCGCGTTGATCAAATGATCAAAGATGGGTTGATTGAAGAGGTTGAAGGCCTGAAATCATTCCGACATTTAAACCCATTGAATACTGTTGGATATTCTGAAATCTTCAATTACCTAGATGGCAAAAGCAATAGAGAAGAAGCGATTGAGAAAATCAAGCAGAATACAAGAAGATTTGCTAAAAGACAACTAACCTGGTTCAAGAAATCTGAAGATATCAAATGGTATAAGCCTGATGAACTCGAACCAATTATTCAGCACCTGAATTCCATCCTTTAATAACATCTTGAGATCGAGGTGCAAAAAAATTAAAGAATAAGAATAGAAAAGAAATAGTGCTCATTACGGGTAAAATTTCCAAAAATTTCAGAACCTCAATTTTTGAAAAAATAGCTTTAACTAATTGCAATACCAATTGTAAAACTAAAATATCAATCGTCTATCCTTTTTGAAACCAATTTATTAAGATGCTTTCTCAATTTATGCTTGTGCTGTAGGACCACCAAAATTCATAGGTATCCCTGGCTGACCTTCATTGATCTTAATGCGGCCATTCAGGGCTTCAAATTTCTCAACATTTTCTTCAAGAGCAACCAGAAATCGCTTTGCATGCTCTGGAGTTAATACTATCCTCGATTTTACACGTGCTTTAGGAACACCAGGCATAACCCGGATAAAATCTACAACAAACTCAGTATTTGAATGAGTGATAACCGCTAGGTTGGAGTATATGCCTTCTGCAACTTCTTCAGAAAGCTCAATGTTTAATTGATTTTCAATGTTCTGTTCTTCCATACCCTAAAGTTATTAATTCTGAAATCATTTTTAATGAAATAAAAAAAGTCCTTCTTTTCAGAAGGACTTTTTTTTGAAACATGGTGTGAATTATGCCTCCACTTCTTCCTGTTTGGAAGCCATTAATTTATCATATTCATCTTGTGAACCTACAATGATACGTTCGTATTGACGTAATCCTGTTCCTGAAGGTATCAGGTGACCTACGATCACATTCTCTTTCAAACCTAACAGATTATCACGTTTTCCACTAATCGCTGCCTCATTCAATACCTTAGTAGTTTCCTGGAAGGAAGCTGCAGAGATGAATGATTTAGTTCCCAATGAAGCACGAGTAATACCTTGCAACATTTGACTTGAAGTGGCTGCAATTGCATCACGAGTTTCAACAAGCTTCAAATCCTTACGCTTAAGAACAGAATTTTCATCCCTTAATTTACGTACTGAAATGATCTGACCAGATTTCAAATTAACAGATTCTCCTGGATCAGTTACAATTCTCTTATCATATATTTCATCGTTCTCCAATTGGAAATCCCAACGATCAACCAATTCCTTTTCAAGGAAACGGGTATCACCGGCATCTTCAATCATCACTTTTTGCATCATTTGGTGAACGATGGTTTCAAAGTGCTTATCATTGATCTTCACACCTTGCAAACGATATACTTCCTGAATACCATTAACAAGATATTCCTGAACCGCTGCTGGTCCTTTAATTGATAAAATATCAGCAGGTGAAATTGATCCGTCTGATAAAGGCATTCCAGCTTTCACAAAGTCATTATCCTGAACAAGAATGTGTTTAGACAATGGAACAAGGTATTTCTTAACTTGTCCGTCTTTCGACTCGATTGACATTTCACGATTACCACGCTTAACACCACCTAAGGTTACAACACCATCGATTTCAGTAACAACTGCAGGGTTTGAAGGATTACGAGCTTCGAATAATTCGGTTACACGAGGCAAACCACCTGTAATATCTCTTGTTTTACCAGTTGAACGAGGAATTTTAGCAATAATCTGTCCGATTTTCACTTTTTCATTCTCTTCAACAGCAATGTGTGCACCTACCGGAATATTATATCCTTTAATACCATTACCCTTTTTATCCGCTACACGGATAACTGGATTCTTGGTTTTGTCACGCGTGTCAATGATAACTTTCTCTCTGTGACCCGTTTGCTCATCAGATTCTTCACGGAAAGTAACACCTTCGATGATTGCCTCAAATTCAGCCTTACCTTCAAATTCTGAAATAATAACTGCATTATATGGATCCCAACTACAGATTTTGTCGCCTTTAGAGATCTTAGCACCATCCTTAACATACAAAAATGCACCATAAGGAATGTTGTTAGACATGATCATTTTATTAGTACCTGGCTCAACGATACGGAATTCACCTGAACGTCCTAAGACAACTTCAAGAGTTCCTTCCGTAGTTTCGTGACTAACAGTCCTAACGTTTTCAAACTCAATTACGCCATCAAACTTAGCATTGATCTGAGATTCAGCAGCAATGTTCGAAGCAGTACCACCCACGTGGAATGTACGTAATGTTAACTGTGTTCCAGGCTCACCAATAGACTGAGCTGCAATAACACCAACAGCCTCACCCATCTGCACACGTTTACCGGTTGCAAGGTTACGTCCGTAACATAAGGCACAAACACCACGCTTACTTTCGCAAGTAAGAACTGAACGAATTTCTATTCCCTCAAGTGGAGAGTTTTCAATTTCAACAGCAATATGCTCTTCAATATCCTCACCAGCAGAAACTAATAATTCATTTGTCAATGGATCATAAACATCATGCAAACTGGTTCTACCTAAGATACGGTCATATAAAGGCTCAACAACATCTTCATTATCTTTCAATGCAGTTGTATAAATTCCTCTCAATGTACCACAATCAGTCTCACCAACAATCATATCTTGAGCTACATCATGCAAACGACGAGTTAAGTAACCAGCATCCGCAGTCTTTAATGCCGTATCAGCCAAACCTTTACGAGCACCGTGAGTAGAAATGAAATACTCTAATACCGATAATCCTTCTTTAAAGTTAGAAAGAATTGGATTTTCAATGATCTCTCCACCTGAACCTGATTTCTGAGGTTTAGCCATCAAACCACGCATACCGCATAGCTGACGAATTTGCTCTTTAGAACCACGGGCTCCTGAATCAAGCATCATATATACTGAATTGAAGCCCTGATTATCGCTCGAAAGCTGATTCATCACATTGGCAGTCAAACGGTTATTGATACGAGTCCAGATATCGATGATCTGGTTGTAACGTTCGTTGTTGGTAATGAAACCCATGTTATAGTTATTCATTACTTCTTCAACTTCCTTACTCGCTTGTTCGATTAGGTGGGCCTTTTCTGCAGGAATATTAAGATCCTGAAGATTAAAGGAAAGACCTCCCTGGAATGCCATCTGGAAACCTAATTCCTTGATATCATCAAGAAATTGTGCTGCACGAGCCATACCAGTGTTTTTCACTACATCCCCAATGATATCACGAAGTGATTTTTTGGTAAGGAGTTCATTGATATATCCAACCTCAACCGGAACTCTCTGGTTAAAGAGAACACGTCCAACAGTTGTTTCAATAATTTTATTGACGATACTACCATCCTTTTCTTTCACAAAGGCTTTAACCTTAATGAATGCATGAAGATCTATTTTACGCTCATTATAAGCAATGATAACTTCTTCAGGAGAATAGAAAGTTTGATCCTGTCCTAAAACAACACGACCTTCGTCAGTTCTACGGCCTTTAGTAATATAATAAAGACCCAAAACCATATCCTGTGAAGGCACGGTGATCGGAGTACCATTTGCAGGATTTAGAATGTTGTGCGAAGCAAGCATCAGCATTTGGGCTTCCAAGATTGCAGCATTACCTAAAGGTAAATGCACCGCCATCTGGTCACCGTCAAAATCCGCGTTGAATGCAGTACAAACTAATGGGTGTAATTGAATTGCTTTACCTTCAACCAATTTTGGCTGGAAAGACTGGATACCTAAACGGTGCAATGTCGGCGCACGGTTTAATAATACCGGGTGACCTTTCAATACATTTTCAAGAATATCCCAAACAATTGGATCTTTACGATCAACGATCTTTTTAGCTGATTTTACCGTTTTTACCACTCCTCTTTCAATCATTTTACGAATGATAAATGGTTTGAACAGCTCGGCAGCCATATCTTTAGGTAAACCACATTCATGCAATTTCAGGTTCGGTCCAACAACAATTACTGAACGTGCTGAATAATCTACACGTTTACCAAGTAAGTTTTGACGGAAACGACCTTGCTTGCCCTTCAGAATGTCTGAAAGTGATTTTAAAGCACGATTACCTTCTGTTTTAACTGCATTAACTTTACGTGAGTTGTCAAAAAGTGAATCGACAGACTCCTGAAGCATACGCTTCTCGTTACGTAAAATTACTTCTGGAGCTTTGATCTCGATCAAACGCTTCAAACGATTGTTACGAATAATTACACGACGGTAAAGATCATTCAAATCGGAAGTTGCAAAACGACCGCCTTCTAAAGGAACCAAAGGACGTAATTCAGGTGGAATAACCGGAACGATCTTAACGATCATCCATTCTGGATTATTCTCAATACGGGTATTTGCACCACGGAAAGCTTCTACAACCTGAAGGCGTTTCAAGGCCTCAGTTTTACGCTGTTGTGAAGTTTCAGTTGCTGCCTGATGACGAAGGTCATAAGACTGCTGATCCAGATCCAAACGACCTAAAAGATCTTGAAGAGCCTCAGCACCCATCTTTGCGATGAATTTCTCAGGGTCTTTATCATCAAGATATTGGTTTTCTTTTGGTAAGGTATCCAAGATATCCAAATATTCTTCTTCTGTTAAGAAGTCCATTTTCAGAATACCGTCTGCCTCTTTTAATCCAGGCTGAATAACAACATAACGCTCATAATAAATGATTAAATCTAGTTTTTTGGTAGGTAAACCTAACAAATAACCGATCTTATTTGGCAATGAACGGAAATACCAGATGTGTGCAACAGGAACCACAAGATTGATGTGTCCCATACGCTCACGACGTACTTTCTTTTCAGTTACTTCAACACCACAACGGTCGCAGACAATACCTTTGTAACGGATACGCTTATATTTACCGCAATGACATTCGTAATCCTTTACGGGACCGAAAATACGCTCGCAGAATAAGCCATCACGCTCAGGTTTGTAAGTCCGGTAGTTGATAGTTTCCGGCTTTAACACCTCACCGCTTGAACGCTCCAGGATTGATTCAGGAGAAGCTAAACTAATGGTTATCGAGGTGAAATTACTTTTGATTTTATTATCTTTCTTGTAAGACATAGCTTTTTTTTAGTTGTAAGTCTTGAGTTGTAAGTTGTAAGTAAATGGGTCGAAACTTATTACTTACAACTTATAACTTTTAACTTAATCCAATGTGATATCCAAACCTAAACCTCTTAATTCATGTACCAATACATTGAATGATTCAGGAACTGATGGAGTTGGAAGGTTTTCACCTTTAACGATTGCTTCGTAGGTTTTTGCACGTCCTACCACATCATCAGACTTAACAGTAAGTATTTCCTGAAGGATGTTGGCAGCACCAAATGCTTCTAGAGCCCAAACCTCCATCTCACCGAAACGCTGACCACCAAACTGGGCTTTACCACCCAATGGCTGTTGTGTAATCAATGAATATGGTCCGATTGAACGGGCGTGCATTTTATCATCAACCATGTGACCCAATTTCAGCATATAAATAATACCAACTGTTGTCTGCTGATCAAAACGATCTCCGGTTAAACCATTGTATAAGTAGGTTCTTCCTGACTTAGGAATTCCAGCTTTATCAACCCATTCTTCAACTTCATCATGAGATGCTCCATCAAAGATTGGTGTAGCGAACTTCATTCCAAGTTCCTTACCAGCCCATCCTAAAACGGTCTCATAGATTTGTCCAAGGTTCATACGTGATGGTACACCAAGTGGATTAAGTACTATATCCACCGGAGTTCCGTCTTCAAGGAAAGGCATGTCTTCATCGCGAACGATTCTTGCAACAATACCCTTATTTCCGTGACGACCAGCCATTTTATCACCTACTTTCAGCTTACGTTTTTTAGCAACATAAACTTTCGCCATTTGTACAATTCCTGATGGAAGCTCATCACCTACACTGATCGCAAACTTATCACGCTTGTAAGCACCAAGTTCTTCGTTCAGCTTTATGTTGTAGTTGTGAAGAGTTTGTTTGATTAGCTCATTCTTGTCTTCATCAGTTGTCCATTTAGTTGGGTTCACGTTTGCATATTCAAGTTCAGTTAGTATTTTCTGGGTGAATTTTACACCTTTAGCTACTAGCAGCTCTTTATACACATTAAATACACCCTGTGATGTTTTACCATTCACAATAACGAACAATTTCTCAATTAAGGTTTCTTTCAATTCCTTAACTGCTTTATTGTGCTTAGCATCTAACTTCTCAATAAGAGCTTTCTCTTCTTGTTTGGTAGTTTTCTTAGCACGTGAAAATAATTTAGTATCGATAACTACACCATGAATAGACGGTGGAGTTTTCAACGATGCATCCTTCACATCACCTGCTTTGTCACCAAAGATTGCACGTAAAAGTTTTTCTTCAGGTGAAGGATCAGACTCTCCTTTTGGAGTGATCTTACCAATCAGAATATCACCTTCTTTAATCTCAGCTCCAACACGGATAATTCCGTTTTCGTCAAGATCTTTAGTAGCTTCTTCTGAAACGTTAGGAATATCAGGAGTTAATTCTTCTTCACCACGTTTTGTATCACGAACTTCTAATTCAAATTCTTCAATATGTAAAGAAGTAAAGATATCTTGTGAAACAACACGCTCTGAAATTACAATCGCATCCTCAAAGTTAAATCCTTGCCAAGGCATGAATGCAACTTTAAGATTTCTTCCTAATGCTAATTCTCCATCCTGAGTTGCATAACCTTCGCAAAGAACCTGTCCTTTTTCAACTTTCTGACCTTTTCTTACGATAGGCTTCAAATTGATACACGTACTCTGGTTGGTTTTTTTGAACTTGATCAGGCGATATGATTTAACTTCACCTTCAAAAGATACAAGAACATCGTCATCATTTCTTTCATAACGAATACGGATCTCATTGGCATCAACATATTCAACAACCCCAGTGCCTTCAGCATTAATAAGTGTACGTGAATCACGTGCAACACGGCCTTCAAGACCAGTTCCAACAATTGGAGCTTCAGGACGTAACAAAGGTACAGCCTGACGTTGCATGTTGGATCCCATCAATGCACGGTTAGCATCATCATGCTCCAGGAAAGGAATCAATGATGCAGCAATAGAAGTGATCTGATTTGGAGCAATGTCCATTAAATCTAACTTCTTAGGCTCAATTATTGGGAAGTCACCTTCATAACGCGCCTTTACATTCGGAGTTTCAAAATTACCTTTATCATCGTATACTGCATTTGCCTGACCAATAGTTTTTCCTTCTTCATCTTCTGCAGAAAGGTAAATTACAGGTTCTTCAACTACTACACGACCATCCTCAACCTTACGATAAGGAGTTTCGATAAAACCAAGGTTATTAATCTTAGCATGAACACAAAGAGAAGATATCAAACCAATATTCGGACCCTCTGGAGTTTCAATAGTACATAAACGGCCATAATGAGTATAATGAACGTCACGAACCTCAAAACCTGCACGCTCACGAGAAAGACCACCTGGGCCTAAGGCTGAAAGACGACGCTTGTGCGTGATTTCTGCAAGAGGATTGGTTTGGTCCATGAACTGTGACAACTGATTGGTTCCGAAAAACGAGTTGATCACCGAGGATAATGTACGTGCATTGATCAAGTCAGTTGGTGTAAATACTTCGTTATCACGAATGTTCATTCGTTCACGAATGGTACGAGCCATACGGGCTAGACCAACACCGAACTGTGCATATAGTTGTTCACCAACAGTACGTACACGACGGTTTGACAAGTGATCAATATCATCCACCTCTGCTTTAGAGTTGATCAATTTGATCAGATACTTAACAATGGCAATGATATCCTGCTTGGTTAAAACTTTAGTTTCAACAGGAGTACTTAATTTCAATTTACGATTGATGCGGTAACGACCTACATCACCAAGATCATATCTCTTATCAGAGAAGAATAAACGATCGATGATACCACGGGCGGTTTCTTCATCAGGTGGTTCAGCATTACGTAGTTGACGATAGATATGTTCTACCGCTTCCTTCTCAGAATTTGAAGTATCTTTTTGTAAAGTATTGTATATAATAGTATAATCACCGCTGTTCACAGCATCCTCTTTGGTAAGGATAATTGTTTTAACACCAGCTTCGATGATCATATCGATATGCTCGTCTTCTAAAACGGTTTCACGTTCCATGATGATCTCATTACGATCAATTGAAACAACTTCACCGGTAT
This sequence comes from Sphingobacteriaceae bacterium, assembly GCA_947479815.1. Lineage (GTDB taxonomy): Bacteria > Bacteroidota > Bacteroidia > Sphingobacteriales > Sphingobacteriaceae > Daejeonella. Next base: position 21,549 of record CANKAT010000008.1, on the reverse strand, counting down.
CTTCATCCACAAAATCTTCGACCCATTTCTTGAGCACTCTTGCTGCAAGTTTGCGACCCACGGCTTTTTTCAAGCCAGATTTGCTAACTTTTACTTCATCCGCTAATTCAAATAATTCAAGAATATCCTTATCAGAATCATAACCGATTGCACGCAATAAGGTGGTAACCGGGAATTTTTTCTTACGATCGATGTATGCGTACATGACATTATTAACGTCGGTTGCAAACTCGATCCAGGAACCTTTGAAAGGAATTACACGGGCTGAATACAATTTGGTACCGTTTGTATGACGACTTTGGCCGAAGAATACTCCCGGAGAGCGGTGTAATTGAGAAACGATTACGCGTTCTGCGCCATTTATCACAAAGGTTCCTTTAGGAGTCATGTACGGGATAGTTCCCAAATAAACATCCTGAACTATTGTTTCAAAATCTTCATGTTCCGCATCATTACAAGATAAGCGAAGCTTAGCCTTTAAAGGAACGCTATACGTTAAACCACGCTCAATACATTCATGTATGTCATAGCGCGGGGGATCAATGAAATAATCAAGAAATTCTAAAACAAATATATTTCTTGAATCAGAGATCGGAAAATTTTCGGAGAAAACTTTAAACAAACCTTCCTGATGACGGTTGTCTGAAGTGGTTTCTAGCTGAAAAAATTCCTTGAAAGATTGTAACTGAACATCCAGAAAATCAGGATAATCCATTACATGCTTACTGGTAGCAAAATTTACTCTTTCGTTGTGCTTAATTTTGTTTGCCAAGGGATTGAGAATTTAGTTTAGTAAATAAACTGCGACCTGTTTTGCCAATATTTAGGCGATGTAGATCATACACACAATGGGTATTATACAAATGGCAATAGACCCCGACGAAAATCGGGGTCTAAACCATAATTTATGAGTTAAGAATTACTTAATCTCAACAGTAGCACCAGCTTCTTCTAATGCTTTTTTCAATGACTCAGCTTCTGCTTTATCAACACCAGTTTTAACTTCTTTTGGTGCTCCATCAACTAAATCCTTAGCTTCTTTCAAACCTAAACCGGTAAGGTCTTTTACAAGTTTTACAACTCCTAATTTAGCACCACCTGCTTCTTTCAAAATTACATCGAAAGACGTTTGTTCTGCTGCTGCTGCTGGTGCATCACCACCACCACCAACTGCTGCCACTGCTACTGCTGCTGCAGCAGGCTGAATACCATACTCATCTTTAAGGATTTGAGCTAATTCATTAACTTCTTTTACTGTTAAGTTTACTAATTGCTCAGCAAACGATTTTAAATCTGCCATTTTATTTTAATTTTAAAATTTCTGTACTTGAATAATTTAATCGAACTTTTAGGTGCCCGTTAACCTCTTTCTTGTAATGTTTTAACAATTCCTGCAAGTTTGTTACCACCAGACTGTAAGCCTGAAATAACATTTTTAGCTGGAGATTGTAGCAATGCAATGATGTCAGCCACTAATTCTTCCTTAGATTTAAGGTTTACCAGGGCCTCTAACTGATTATCACCAATGAAAATAGATGAATCAATATATGCAGCTTTAAGTACCGGTTTATCACCCGTTCTTCTCAATTGCTTGATCAACTTTGCCGGAGCATTTGCTGTCTTTGAGAATAAAATAGAGGATGATCCCTTAAGTACTTCAAACATTTCACTAAAATCACCTTTAGATGCCTCCATGGCCTTTCTGATCAGTTTGTTTTTAGCAACCTGCATTTTGATACCGTTCTCGAAACATTTGCGGCGAATATCATTTACTTTTGCTACAGACAGGTTTGCGGTGTCGGTAATATAAAAATTACCATACTCAGCAATCGTCTCTGTTAAAGCAAGAACAACTTCGTGTTTTTCTTCTTTTCTCATGATTAGATTCCCGCTACTGATTTAGTTTCAATTTCGATTCCCGGACTCATTGTCGAAGAGATATGAATACTCTTGAAATAAGTTCCTTTTGCTGCTGATGGTTTCAATTTAGAAATCGTTTGAATTACTTCCAACGCATTTTCATAAATTTTATCCGCATCAAATGATACTTTTCCGATCGAAGTATGAATGATTCCTGTTTTGTCAACTTTGAAATCGATCTTACCACCTTTAACATCACTAACTGCTTTACCCACATCTGTGGTCACGGTTCCTGATTTAGGGTTTGGCATAAGGTTACGCGGACCTAAAACACGGCCGAGTTTACCTACTTTTGCCATAACACTAGGCATGGTAATAATGATATCAACGTCAGTCCATCCACCTTCTATTTTGGCAATATATTCATCTAAACCTACGAAATCTGCCCCTGCTGCTGTAGCCTCTGCTTCCTTATCAGGAGTACAAAGTACCAAAACACGGACAGTTTTACCGGTTCCATGAGGAAGTGTTGCAATACCTCTTACCATTTGATTCGCTTTACGAGGATCAACGCCTAAGCGTACGTCCAGGTCAACCGATGCATCAAATTTGGTAGTGGTAATATCTTTAACTAATGCCGCAGCCTGAGTTAAAGTATATGCTTTACCTGCCTCAATTTTTGAATGTGCCTGTTTTTGATTTTTTGTTAATCTAGCCACTTCTTAAACTGATTTTGTATAATTAATTGTTCCAGGGTGCATCACCGCTAACGGTAATTCCCATACTGCGTGCTGTACCTGCAACCATTTTCATGGCTGACTCGACAGTAAATGCATTCAAGTCGGTCATTTTATCTTTAGCAATGCTTTCAACCTGATTCCAACTTACACTGGAAACTTTTTTACGGTTAGGCTCTGCTGAACCACTCTTTAAACCTGTTGCATCTAATAATTGGATAGCTACAGGAGGAGTTTTAATGATAAAATCAAATGACTTGTCAACATATACAGTGATTACAACCGGTAAAACTTTACCAGGCTTATCTTGGGTACGTGCATTGAATTGCTTACAAAACTCCATGATGTTCACACCTTTTGCTCCCAAAGCGGGACCTACTGGTGGAGATGGATTTGCAGCGCCGCCCTTGATCTGTAACTTTATTAAAGCACCGACTTCTTTTGCCATTTTTATTTATTTGTTTTTAACTCAATGTTAGTAGTGGAAGCTATGTAACATTTAAGACTTTTTGTAGTATTGAGTATAAAGTACATAGTACATAGATACCAACCCACCGATAATATTTTATACGTCCTTCTATCTCAATACTTTGTACTAAATACTAAGTACTACTCTTTCTCAACTTGCATATAATTTAACTCAAGTGGTGTTCTTCTTCCGAAGATCTTAACCATAACCTTAAGTTTCTTTTTCTCTTCATTTACCTCTTCAATCACACCGGTAAAACCATTGAATGGACCATCCATTACTTTGACATTTTCACCAACGTAGTAAGAAATATTCATTGACTCACCTTGTTCAGCCATTTCATCAACCTTACCAAGAATCCGGTTAACTTCTGCAGCTCTCATTGGAACAGCATTACCCCCTTTATCACCAAGAAAACCAATAACGCTATTGATACCTTTGATTACATGTTCTAACTCACCAACTAAAGCAGCTTCGATTAGTACATAACCAGGATAAAAATTACGCTCTTTTGCTATCTTCTTACCATCTTTCATCTGGTAATATTTCTCCATTGGGATTAATACCTGAGGTAAAAGATGTGAAATACCCAGACGGTTAACTTCAGCCTCTAAGTATTGCTTTACTTTCTTCTCTTTGCCACTTACAGCTCTGACAACATACCATTTTAATTGATCGCTCATTTGCTTTAATTATGCCAGAGATTTATAAAACATCTTTAATGCATTACCAGCAGTTTCATCCATAACTAAAATCACAAGTGAAATTATTATTGATGCTATTAATACTAATACAGCTGAATTTTGCAATTCTCCCCAAGTAGGCCAAGAAACCTTTTGGGTCATTTCTGTATATGATTCTTTTAAAAACTCTACTACGTTAGCCATTTTACATTTAGCGTAAGCACGGGAACAAGGATTCGAACCCTGATCAAAGGTTTTGGAGACCTCTATTCTACCATTGAACTATTCCCGTTTAATAAATAAAATAACTAGGTTCACAAAATTACTTGTAAACTAAGCCCGTGTATTATAAGAAAACATAAGTCCACAATGTGGACTTATGTTATCGAATTAACCTTTATAAGAAATTGCTTATTTTACAATTTCAGTAACCTGTCCGGCACCTACAGTTCTACCACCTTCACGGATCGCAAAACGAAGACCTTTTTCCATTGCGATTGCGTTGATCAGTTTTACACTGATTGTAACGTTATCACCTGGCATAACCATTTCTACTCCATCAGCAAGAGTGATCTCACCAGTAACATCTGTTGTACGGAAATAGAATTGTGGACGGTATTTATTAAAGAATGGAGTGTGACGTCCACCTTCTGCTTTTGACAATACATAGATCTCAGCTTTGAAATCAGTATGTGGAGTTACAGAACCTGGCTTACAGATAACCATACCACGACGGATATCAGTTTTCTCAATACCACGTAATAATAATCCTACGTTATCTCCAGCTTCACCTCTGTCTAATATTTTACGGAACATCTCAACACCAGTAACAACTGATTTTAAGTTTTCAGCACCCATACCTAAAATATCAACTGCTTCACCTGAGTTTACAACTCCTCTTTCGATACGTCCTGTTGCTACAGTACCACGACCAGTGATTGAGAATACATCTTCAACCGGCATTAGGAAAGGAAGTTCAGTCAAACGTGGAGGAATTGGAATGTAGCTATCTACAGCATCCATTAACTCCATAATTTTGCCAACCCATTTTGGATCGCCATTAAGACCTCCCAATGCAGAACCCTGAATAACAGGAATATCATCACCAGGGAATTCATAGAAGCTTAAAAGTTCACGAATTTCCATCTCTACTAATTCAAGTAATTCTGGATCGTCAACCATGTCAACTTTATTCATAAAAACAACTAATGAAGGAACACCTACTTGACGGGCAAGAAGGATGTGTTCACGAGTTTGTGGCATAGGACCATCAGTAGCAGCAACTACTATAATAGCACCATCCATTTGAGCAGCACCTGTTACCATGTTCTTCACATAATCCGCGTGACCTGGACAGTCAACGTGAGCATAGTGACGGGTAGCAGTTGAATACTCCACGTGTGCAGTATTAATAGTGATACCTCTTTCTTTTTCTTCTGGAGCAGAGTCAATTGAATCGAATGAACGTGCTTCAGAAAAGCCTGCATCTGATAACACTTTTGTTATAGCTGCTGTCAGTGTAGTTTTACCGTGGTCAACGTGACCTATAGTACCGATATTTAAATGCGGCTTACTGCGGTCAAATTTTTCTTTTGCCATTTTGTTTTATACTAATTGTTAGGTTAATTTTATTATTGTTTTAATCTTAAATTCATTACTGAGCCAACGATGGGACTTGAACCCATGACCTCTTCCTTACCAAGGAAGTGCTCTACCGCTGAGCTACGTCGGCTTTTTATTTGCTCTAAGTTTGCTACCCAAAGTTCTTTTAATAAACTTTTGAATGGCAAACAAACCCTTGAGCGGAAGACGAGGTTCGAACTCGCGACCTATAGCTTGGAAGGCTATCGCTCTACCAACTGAGCTACTTCCGCATTTTTAATTACGAATTACGAATTAAGAATTACGGCCCGATAGCTATCGGATTACGAATTACGAATAAGCAGTTCATTCGTAATTTGCAATTCCCCAATTCGTAATTGGCTACGGTTGTGGGGGGGGAAGGATTCGAACCTTCGAAACCGAAGTAACGGATTTACAGTCCGTCCCATTTGACCGCTCTGGAACCCCCCCAACATTTTTGAGCCTCCTATCGGGATCGAACCAATGACCTACTGATTACAAGTCAGTTGCTCTACCAGCTGAGCTAAGGAGGCAAAATGTTTAAACCTATTCTTAAAAAAAGAACAACCCTTTCAGTGATTGATAACCTGTAAAGACAACCCCCCTCTGAAACGGACTGCAAATCTACGAAAATTTGGAGTTAGACAAAATTTTTTATAAAAAAAATTTGATAGGCATTCAGACTGCCTAAAAAGCAAATAATACTAGGCTTTTATGATTGGAAAAAATATGAATATTCATCCAATAGGCTTAGCAACTAAAGATTATTCGTATTGAATCGTAATTTTTCTTTACGTTTATCAAGCTGACGCTTGAGTGAATCCATTGCCTTGTCAGTTGCTTCTTCAAAAGTTTTACATTGCTCTTTTGCAAAAAGATCATTCCCAGGGATCAATAATTTAATTTCAGTTATCTTATTTGCTTCATCATCCGTTTTTTCTAATTTAAGGTAAACTTCTCCACTAATAATCTGATCGAAAAACTGATCAAGCTTGTCTGCCTTCTTCTGAATAAAATCCAACAACTTAACGTCAGCTGTAAAATGGATTGATTGCACCCTGATTTTCATAATACCTCCCTTTAAAAAAAAATAATCTAATCACTTATAAGATCGTAGCTTAATCCGTAGTAATATCACAATCTCCCAACCCTTTTCATTAGCGCTAGGCTTTAGGATGAGCCTGTTTATAAATTGATTTTAGTTTTTCTACAGAATTGTGAGTATAAACCTGTGTTGCTGCCAAACTTGAATGACCTAATAACTCTTTGATTGCATTCAAGTCTGCTCCTCTGTTTAACAATGAGGTTGCGAAACTATGCCTCAAAATATGCGGACTTTTTTTATCATGAGTTGAAATAAATGATAAAACTAAATTAACTGTTCGGTAAACAAATTTTGCGTACACCTTATTTCCTTGGTTAGTAACGATCAAAGCAGATGATTTGGTATCAAAATTTTGATTTAATTTATGAAGCTGATAATCGCCTATCAATTTTGTCAAAGAGTTACTGATTGGAATGATCCTTTCCTTATTTCGCTTACCTAAAACCTTAATTTGTTGCTCATATACATTTATATCATGGTCAGAGAGGTTTACAAGCTCAGAAAGACGCATTCCGGTTCCATATAAGAGCTCTACTATTAAACGATCACGTATTCCCTGAAAATCATTGCTAAATACATCCTGAGCATCAAGAAGATTATCCATCTTCTGTTCAGTGATAACTATAGGTAGTCTTTTAGGAATCTTAGGAGCTCTAACATAGATCATTGGACTATTTCCAATCAGATCTTCACGTTGAAGAAATTTGTAAAACGAACGGAGGCTTGATATTTTACGATTGATTGTTCGGGCTTCAATTCCATCATCCATCAATGATACTATCCATGTTCGTACATGCTGATGAGTAACATTCAATAATTCAGATTGAAATGAAACTATAAATTGAGAAAACTGATCGAGATCATTTTTATAGGCAGTTACGGTATGGGGAGAAAACCGTTTTTCGAATTGCAGGTATCGTATAAATCGCTCAATAAACATCAAAAACTATTTGCACATCCAATAGTTTGAATATACAAATAGTTTTAGAAATTATATGCTAAAATGAAATTAAACAGTTTCTATGTTTAATCCCTGCTTGTAAATAGCTTTTTTAACTTGCGTACGACGGGTGATAGATTTTTTCTCGTAGGCCTGACGGCTGCGAAGTTCTCTCAACACGCCGGTTTTTTCGAATTTCTTTTTAAAGCGCTTAAGTGCTTTATCCAATGATTCGCCGTCTTTTACATTAATTATGATCATAATATACAGATACCCCCTTTCGGTTTTGGATTGCAAATGTACAATAAAATTTTATTCCAATGATATTGGAATAAAAAATAATGAGAACAGGGTTTAATTTAAACAGATGCCCCCTAAATAACTAGCTTAACAAAGCAATCATTTTTACTCCTTAAACATCTAATCATAAATTCAGCGCTAGAATTTGATTGAGATTATGTGTCCAGGTAGCAAGATATTGGTCATTTATAAGATACAAGGGAAAAAATATTGGGAGTTACTTTTTTGAGTTTATCATTGGCATTCAAAAAATCAAGACTTATTACAAAAGCATAAGCGGCCACAAACCCATCAAGCTTTTGAACCAGTCGGGTGGCCGCACTAACGGTACCGCCAGTAGCCAGCAGATCATCATGAATCAATACCCGTTGACCAGGTGTAATAGCATCTTCATGGAGTTCAAGAATAGCTGAGCCATATTCTAATTCACAAGGCTCCTCTACTGTCTTAAATGGTAGTTTTCCCTTTTTGCGAATAGGTACAAATGGTATTTTCAATCTGTTTGCAAGCATTAAACCAAATAAAAATCCTCGGCTCTCAATTCCGGCAACTACATCTATTTCGATACCATTCAATTGCCTAACAAACTCATCGATTACGGATGTACATAATTTAGCGTCTTTTAGTATGGGAGTTATATCCTTAAATAATATTCCAGGCTTTGGAAAATCGGCTATATCGCGAATAGCAAAATCAAGTTCCTTACTGATCATGGGGCAAAAATGTAAAGTATGGCTCAATTTTACGGATTATTTCTTTATTCAAGATAGCTACCTTATTTAAATCTTCAATTGATTGGAAATAACCATGCTGCTGTCGATATTGAAGAATAGCATTCATTTGTTTATAGGTTAAGTAGGGATGTTTTTTAAGCTGTTCAAAGCCTGCTGTATTAAGGTTTATTTTTTGAATAAGCCCAGCGTCAATTGAAAACCGCCCTTGAATCTGAGAATATTTAAGCGAGTCTAGGCCATAAACTTCTTTCAGTTGCTCCTTGGTATAAAAACCACCCAAGCGATCTCTGAATCGAATAATTCTGGAAGCAAAGGCTGGGCCAATACCCCGCACGTTTAATAGCGATAATGAATCAGCCGAATTTAGCTCAAGAAGTGGCAAAGGAATTCGATTATTAAATGTTGCAGATTTTCCCTGCTTTTCATCCTTTACAAATTTATTAGAAGTATAAGTTGCAGCAATGCGGATATAAGGTTCCACCAAAGCATACTGAGTTTCTGAAATTGAATAAATTTTTTTTAGATCTTCTTTCTTATAGAATTTGCCTCCTTTAGCTATATAATTATTGATTACCCTGATCTGCTTTATGGAAAAACCCAATTTTTTCCATTCCTTTTGGCCAATACTATTCGGATCAAATTCAAAATATTCTGCCTTGAGTGCTTCTTTTTTTTCATTTAATTTAAAAACCCGAATCCCTGAATGTTTAAAATTAGATGCCTCAAGTTTAAATGTTTCAAGATCATAAACCTGCTGTTTGCTTAGCTTACGATAAAACCAAGGGCCAGCCAGAATGATAAGAATAAGCAGAAAAAGAAAGAATATGCCATTCAACTCTTTTTTAGAAAAATTAAAAAATGATCGTATAGAATTTGTATAACCCCGCATTGTTTTGAATTAGTATTAAACAATAAAAAAAACAGCTGTTCTTTGGAATACCGTGATAGAAATTACGGCACTGGGGGGATCTTTACAGAGACAGATTTAACATAAAGATATAGTAAATATCGGATTTTGCATCTCGAAAAATTGAACATGAGATCGCTCATTTACTTTATTAGGCCAAATTCATAACTAATGAATAATGTCCTAATTAAAAAGATTCCAAGCTTATTGCATTTAAGCCTTTTGAAAATTCAGAAAGATGTTGGTTCATTAAATTTAGACATTGATCCAAAATTCTCGGATAGTTTGGATGGATTTCTAATACTAGATATTGAAACAATCCCAAATGAAATACTTAAAAAATTAGGAAAAAATATCCAGGTTTAATTATTTTATGTTACCTTAACATAATTTTAATGTTAATTTAATGTTAAGTAATTAAAAATTGAGGTCTCAGATAGCTATTTTCAGCATAAAATTGTCATTGATATTCACATTTTGTTTATCAACTGTTAATGTATTTGCCGATAATTTCAGCATTGAATTTTATAATGGAACCTTCAATTTTGAGTTAAACGAAACTTCCAAAATTTCTTTTACTGAAGAACTTACACCTGAATCAATCTCAAATTTCTACAAGAAACTAAATCAAAGTGATTATCAGCCACTACTGGCCTCGCTTTTAGCCTATAAAGAAAAACACCAATTAAATGATTGGATATACTATCAATTAATACGCAAAACTGCCCAAGAGATAAGTCCTAAAGCAGAAAATTACCATCGTTACACTTTGTATAAATGGTTTTTACTCAGTAAATCAGGGTATGATGCCCGATTATCTATCGGGAATAATCGATTGATATTTTATGTTAGGAATGATGAAAACATCAATGACATACCCTTTTTGAATATAGAAGGCAAAAAGTACATGTGTTTAAACTACCATGATTATGGCAAGGTAGATTTTGAAAAGGACAAAGTTTATCCTGTTAATGTAATTATCGCCGAGGGTGTACATGCATTCTCCTATAAAGTTACTCGAATGCCCGATTTTAAGCCTGAATCCTACAGCGAAAAAGAAATACAGTTCAACTACCGACAAAAAGCCTATCACTTCCAAGTTAAATTAAACTCAGAAGTTGAAAATATCTTCAAAAATTATCCCGGAGTTGATTTTGAGTCTTACTTTAACATACCGTTAAGTCATGAAACATACCACTCATTAATTCCGATGCTGAAAAAGAATGTATCGAGCATGGGACAGAAAAAAGGAATTGATTATTTAATGCGATTTACACGCTATGCTTTTTTATATCAGGATGATGAAAATAATTTTGGAAAAGAGAAGCGTTTATCACCTGAGCAAACCTTATTCTCTAAATATAGTGATTGTGACGACCGTGCAGCACTATTTTTCTATCTGGTAAAGGAAATTTATAACCTCCCGATGATCGCATTGCTCTACCCTACTCATATTAGTATGGCGGTACAGTTTGACAAACCAATTGGAAAATCGATTATGTATAATGGCGCAAAATATTCAGTTTGTGAGCCAACACCACAAAATCAGGATTTGAGAATCGGACAAATTTCGGCTCAACTACAGCATATAAATTACGAAGTAGTTTACAGCTATAATCCTTTGAACGGAAAACAATAAACAAAAAATCTAAGCATATAAAAAAAGCACCCTGTGGTTGAACAGGATGCTTTCAAATATCGTTGTGTTGATTATTATTTTACCTTACCTGGAGCATCATAAGGAAGGACCTGAGGATCAAAGTTAGCCCATCCTGTAGTCCAGTCAACTGTATCAAAAGCTCCACGATAAGCAACTTTTTCAAAGAATGAGTCTGTTACTTTAGCATTGGTAAATAGAGCACCAGTTAGAGAAGCTGAGCCAGTTAAACCTGTAAAATTTGGAAGCCCTTGTTTGCCAGATGAGGAAGCAATAATATCTGCAGGGTATTTATATGGAGAGGTTATAAGTGCATCAGCATATGATGCTGCAGTAAATGTATTGGCAGCACGCAGTGCTGTTTCAAAATCTGCTTTATTTTCACCTTTTACCTCATTACTCTTAGAGTTTGTACCAAAAACTAGATTGTTTTGAAAAACAAGGCTTCCTGATAGGTAATTAGCTGAAGTTGATTTTGCAACCGCAACTTTTGAATCGTCAATGTAAATACCTTCAGTGTATCCTGTAAATATGGAGTTTAATATACTGATCGATGAATTTCTTCTAATTTGAACTGCATGCTGATAATTAGCATTAAATCCAGTCATACTTGCTGATGAAAGAGGGCCAATCACGGTAACATTACTAAATATTGCACTTGTTAAAGGCGTTTTCACAGAACCTGACCCATCATTATCAGATTCAAATCCATTTGATCCAGAAACATCGGCAATGGTCAAATAGCGTTGAGCTAATGCAAACTGAATTTTACCTGCATACCCAAAATCCGTGTCAAAATCATCATCCAAAGTTCCAATTGCTAATAGGTGTTTAGCATTAACTGTACCCCCGAAAAATTCAAAGGCATCATCACCGGAACGTGTTACCTGAATATAATCAAGTGTTGTACCTGAACCAACTGAACCTAATGTTAATCCGTTAATTTCATTATCAGGAGATAATGGAACACCAGCAAACTCAATACGAACATATTTCAATGTTCCTGAATTATCGGCTGGATCAGTACCACCGTAAGAAGCTTTACCTGATGCATCTGTTGGAATACCCTCAATACCCTGATTTGTTCCCTGGTTATTCGGAGCGTTACCTAATATTACGATTCCACCCCAATCACCTGCTGCACGAGCGCCAACCGCCTGATTAGAGGTAAAAACAATTGGTTTATCTACTGCACCAATGGCTAGAATTTTACCTCCTCTATTCACTACAATAGTTCCTTTGGTAGCCTTATCTCCTTTTATTAAAGTTCCCGGCTGGATTGTTAAAGTTGCACCACTGGTAATGTTAATGATCCCTTTTAGCAAATATATTTTATCTGCAGTCCAAGTAGTGTTTGCTGTAATATCTACTTTAACCTCTACTGTAGTACTAACGGGTGCCACAATAATAGTGTCATTAGTATCATCAACTGTACTTTTTTTACAAGCTGTTGTAAAAATTGCAACAGCTAAGGATAATAAAATTGCTTGTTTTTTCATTTTAAATTTTCTTTGTTTGTTATATCACAAAGATATTTCTAGAGAATAACCTTATTATAAAATCGACGTAATCAAAATGTTAAATGCTATTAAGTTTATGTTAATTAAAAGGAATAATTAAAGGATAATGAGAAATTCCTACCGGTTTTGAATCTGCTAATAGTCTCATCTGAAGATGTGCTGGAATATTTTTTATTCATATCCTTATCAAAGTAAAGCACATTATTATTATTGAGTATATCATTTGCATTAAACTTCAATTCACCTTTTGCTTTTATTATTTTATACCCTAGCTGGAAATCAAAAACATTACGGGGGGCTTCATAAACACTTGGAAATTGCTGCCCGCCAGCATTTGCAATTCTTCGGCCAATACGGTTATACAATAAATTAAAATTCATAAGGTTATTCAATGCGCTATGTTGTAATCCGGCATTGACTACGTACGGAGACTGACCAACCAATGGACGTGATGTTTCAATAAGATTATCAATAGCTGGATTCTTAACTGTTGACTTGATCAAAGACAGGTTAGTATAAAAACTAGAGTTTTTAAAGCTTTCACTCCCTAAAAAAGCCAGGCTTTTTCTATATTCCATTTCAAGACCATAAACGTTCGCACTATTTGAGTTAAAATAAGAGATATCAGGTGTTGAATTTGCATCAGCAATACTGGCTTCAATAGCATTTTTAAACTTCTTGTAAAATGTTGAAACCGAAAATATTTGACCTGCTGAGGGGAAGAATTCATATCTTAAATCAGCATTGTCAATCTGAGCACGTTTTAGCAATGGGTTTCCTTGTACGTTGGCTCCTCTCTCATAATCATAATAAGCGAAAGGGGCTAATTCTCTAAACTCTGGACGGGCAAGGGTTCTGAAATAAGAAGCTCTGAAATTACTTTTATCAGTGATGCCATAAGTATAATTAACTGATGGCAGTAAATCCGTAAAGTTTTGAGATACCAAATTACTAGTTGTAAGGGTACTGAGTTTTAAATCATATTGCTCAACTCTTAAACCATAAACAATCCTGGCTTTTTTACCAATTTTATTGTCCATCATCGCATAAGCTGCATTAATTAATGAGTTAGCTACATAAGAATCTCCATTATTATTAATCTCATCTAATTTATATTTCCCCTGGCTTACAAGATCTTCTCCAAATAAAGTTTCAATAGGACGAGTTCTGACCTGATTATCGGCTTGCGGATTATTTAAATCAGAAACCAGTCTTAATCCTAAGAATCGTACATCAAAATTTCGGTTACGATAATTTGATGCAAGACCAGCTTTAAATGTGGCATTATTTTTAAGAAACTTTAGAGGAAGGCTATATCCAGTTTCTGCTGAATAGACATTCTCATTTAAATAGGAATATAACCTGGTATTTTCTTTTCCAATATTAGTAACTCCAGCATAATATGAATTTGGAACATTTCTATCTGCTATGTTTCGCAAATAATTTACTTTACGCTGATCTGGTTGATCGTTTACGACATTTCCAAAACCAAGAGTCCATTTGAATTTAGAATTATTATCACCAAGTTTATGCTCACCTTCAAGAGCTGATTTAATTAAAGTTTTCTGCATCAAATCAAATGCATAGAACCTGATATCTCCAGTAGTTTTGTTGTTACCAGTACGATAAGTATATTGATCATCAAGGGTGCGATTATAAATATTCTTTAAAGTAATCCTACTGTTCTTAAAATTATAAGCAAAATTTGCTAGTGCTCCCACATTCGTAGAAAACTTATATTGATCATCATTATAATCAAACACATGGTATTGACGAGTAATTCCTAGATTAGTATTTTGAGAATTTCTATAGGTTAATGATAAGATTGTACCTAAACGATTATTAGTTTTTTTAAAATCTTTAACTCTTCCAACAGTAAACTGATAATTTTGATTCAAAAATGCATTTCCACTACTCACTCCAAAATCCTGTGGCAAAGCCTTTAAAGAAGCAATATTTTTATTAGTACCTACGCCATTATTGACAATTTTGCGAGTAGAAGGAAAATTATTAGGCAGGGATCTTAAACCATTATCAAAACCAAAAAAATCAGAGGTGTTCCGTTGCCCACTTTGGAAATTCTTAAAGGTGGTCTGTGAATTAAAACCATATCCTGAACCAAATGACATAAAATTTTCATCGGGAATATTCTTGGTTATAATCTGAACTGAACCACCTGCAAAGTCGCCTGAAAGATCAGGCGTAGCTGTTTTATTAATAATAATATTATCAATCAGGTTAGAAGGAACGATATCAAAAGAGAATGCTTTTCTGTTCGGCTCAGTACTTGGCAGCACACCATTGTCAAGAGAAGCAGAATTGTAACGATCTGCCAATCCCCTTACTACAACAAATTTATTATCCTGGATAGTTGTTCCGCTTACTCGCTTTAATACCTCACTCGTATTTTTATCTGGCGATTTACGTATTGATTCGGCAGAAATTCCATCAGAAATTCTAACACTATTTTTTTGCTGGGCATATAAACCATTAATGCTTTCCTGTCTTACAGTAGCTGTAATTACAACTTCTGCCAACGCTAGAGAAGATGCTTCCTCCATGACAACGTCAAGGTTAGTAGTTTTGCCTGCAAGAACTTCAATATCTGTAATATTTTTTGTTTGGTAGCCAACATAAGAAAAAGTCAGACTGTATTTTCCAGGATTAAGATTTCCTAAGTTGTACTTTCCATCAATATCAGTTGAAGCTCCTAAAGTTGATCCTGTAATTTTAACGGTAAGTCCTATTAAAGTTTCACCTGATTTAGAATCACTTACTTTACCTGAAATTTTACCGTTAAGCTGGCTATAGCCCACTTGAGCACTTAAAATTAATAGGATTAAAAAGCTTAAAAATGGTATAATACTCTTGTTTTTCACTTTGTTTGGTTTTACTTTCTACAAAAGTATTACCACAATATTAACACAACGTAGTATTAAGGTTATCCATAAATTACTAATCTGTTAAGCTTATGTTAAATATGTTAAGATAGTATTAACAAATTGTGCAATGTATTCAAGAATGTGTGCTAAAATTTACAATAAGATCATTCTCAGAATTATTTTAATGAGGAGATTCAGCATAATTAATGCAGTTTAGAGAAGAAATAAACTAGCAAAAAACTATGGGAACTAAAGAATTATACTACTAAGAAACAGGAAACTGAGAAGGAATAAAGTCTGCAAAAAACTTATTATGATTTGAAGTTCAGCAATGAACTGAAATTTTGCAAGGTTTCTATTTACTAGATTTTGAGAATGTTTAATACTTAATCTTTGCCTTTTTTAATATGAAATGAAGTAACCAGATTGGCCCGATCAACAGGAATTTAACATCGTCTAAAAAGGAAGGTTTTTTTCCTTCAATCTTATGCCCAATAAACTGTCCAATCCAGGCAATAACAAATATCCCAAGACAAACCTGCCACATCAGGGGCCAGCCTGCTGTATTATGCATTTTCTCAAGAGAAACAATCCCTGCTGAAAAAAACATCATCAGCAAAAGCATGAAATAAGACAATATCGGCGATAATTTATAATAATAATAAATTGAAAAAGCGATTAAAAACGAAGCCCAATTGACATATCCATTATATTTCCCTAGAAGCTCCAAATATGGAAAGGGAATGGCCCAAACTAAACCAAACAAACTGAACACGATAGCTGGAACGCATACCCAGTGAATAAGTTCATTGGTATGGTTTTGATGGCTCTCAGAGTATTTATCAAAGTAAACATCAACTAGGCGTGATTCTGTTTGTTTTGGCATATTTTAAGGGAGTTATAAGTTGTAGGTTATAGGTTATAGGTTATAGGTTGTAAGTTATAGGTTGTAAGTTATAGGTTGTAGGTTGTAGGTTGTAGGTTATAGGTTGTAGGTTATAGGTTGTAACCCGATAGCTATCGGGTTGTAAGTTATAACTCGATAGCTACAGGGTAATAAGTGATATGTTATTAATTAATTAATTAGGTATTCTTTTAAATATCCTTAAAAATTTAATTATTCAAGGACTTAAATAAAACTTACTACTTAATACTTAATACTTAATACTTACTACTTACTACTTATTACTACTTAGCGTAAGAAACAGACCTTGTTTCACGTATCACGGTAACTTTTATTTGTCCAGGGTAGGTCATTTCTGTTTGAATACGGTTAGAGATATCAGCAGCAAGGATTTCTGCAGCAGCATCAGTGATTCTTTCACTTTCTACAACCACCCGTAATTCTCTACCTGCTTGTATCGCAAAAGTTTTTTCAACACCTGGATAAGATAAGGCTAGCGACTCAAGTTCTTTAAGACGTCTGATATAACTTTCTACAACTTCCCTTCTTGCTCCAGGCCTTGCGCCTGAAATTGCATCACAAGCCTGAATAATTGGAGATATCATGGAAGTCATCTCAACTTCATCGTGGTGAGCACCAATTGCATTACATACTTCAGGATGTTCCTTGTATTTTTCTGCAAGTTGCATACCTAAAATTGCATGTGGCAATTCCGGATTATCATCTGGCACTTTACCAATATCATGTAATAGTCCGGCGCGTTTAGCCATTTTAACATTCAATCCAAGTTCTGCAGCCATAGTTGCACAGAAATTAGCTACTTCGCGGGAATGTTGTAATAGGTTTTGTCCGTAAGATGAACGATAACGCATTCTTCCAACCATCCTGATCAGTTCAGGATGTAGCCCGTGGATTCCAAGATCAATTACGGTACGTTCACCAATCTCAACGATCTCATCTTCAATTTGCTTTTTAGTTTTTGCAACTACCTCCTCAATTCTTGCAGGATGTATACGTCCATCTGTTACCAAACGGTGTAAAGCTAAACGGGCAATTTCGCGTCTAACTGGATCAAATCCTGAAAGAATGATTGCCTCTGGAGTATCATCAACAATGATCTCAATTCCGGTAGCAGCTTCAAGAGCTCGGATATTACGCCCTTCACGCCCAATTACTCTTCCTTTAATTTCATCATTTTCAATATTAAAGATTGAAACCGTATTTTCAATTGCACTTTCAGTAGCTGTACGCTGAATAGTCTGAATTACAACTTTCTTAGCTTCCTTGCTTGCAGTTAATTTGGCCTCGTCCACAATATCCTTAATCTGAATCATTGCCTGTGTACGAGCATCCTCACGCAATGAGTCAATTAATTGATTTTTAGCATCTTCTGCAGATAAGCCAGCAATTGCTTCCATTTGCTGAATATGTTGATTCTTTAAAGCATCTACATCTTCTTGCTTCTTTTTAGTCAATTCAATCTGTTTTTCCAGGTTAGATTTAACAGTGGTTAATTCTTCTTCCTTACGTGTCAGATTTTCGAGTTTCTGGTTAATTGACTGCTCTTTTTGCTTGATTGAATTTTCTCTCTGATTGATGGTATTATTTTTTGTATTAATTTCCTGCTCATGATCAGCTTTCATTTGCAAAAACTTTTCTCTTGCTTCAAGAAGTTTATCTTTTCTGAGAATTTCGGCATTGGTTTCAGCATCCTTTAGAATCTTTTTAGCCTTATTCTGAGCTCCTATTTCCTGGTTACGGAATAGTTGGATAAGTAAAAACCGTCCAAGTACTACCCCTGCAGCAAGTCCAATTAAAATGTAAAGTGCTATCTGTAATATGTCCATAATTATTTTAAATAAAAAAACCGCAAAAATTTAAGCTTCATGCATTGTAAAGGCTTGATCCATAAGAATTAGATAGTTGGAGATCATCAGGTGCCTAAGCAAATGAAAAATCTTTAAAATCTTCTAATACTAACGTGTTAAGCTTTAACTAGTGAAACTCAAAAATTTAACTGCGGTTAAATCTTGAATGCTCTTAAATATTGAAAACGATACTATTTTGAAAAAAAATCTGTCAACAGCTGATCCAATTGATAAACCTTTTCTGTTACATCCGTGTCTTCATGCATTACTTTCCGTTCAGCTTTTAATGTAGCTGTAGCATAATGCAAAACACACATGGATAACAAATCCTGTTTATCCCGAACCGCATAATTTTCTTGATATTCTTTTATGCGATCATTAATTATTTTAGCTGCCCTTCTAATCACTTCCTCTTCTTCCATGTTTACCTTTAAGGGGTAAACGCGATCGGCAATATTTATTTTTATGGAGATTTCTCCCATTTGAGCTTAGTTCACTAAGTATTACTTTTTAAGCAACACAATACACTTATCTATTTCGCGTACAAATTCGGTAATTTTTTGCTTTATGTCAAGAGTTTTTTCACTAAGTCCTAAATCAGTAGAAGGAATGCCTTCTAATGAACGAGCTAGGGTTAAAACTCTTAACTTTTCTTCCAGATCTGATTTCAATAAATTTCGGCTATCAACAGCCTGTTTTAAAGAAATATTCTCCTGTTTCAATAAGTCATTTTCCTCCTGCAAAGCCGTACAAAGCTCTATTAACCTGCCTGTTTTATCTATTACTTTACTAAGCTGATCTGCGACTGTCATTTGAGTTTTAAGTAGTAAGTTGTAAGTTGTAAGTTTTAAGTAGTAAGTTTTAAGTAGTAAGTTGTAAGTGTTAAGTTCTAAGTTCTAAGTAGTAAGTTTTAAGTTCTATGTATTATGTTTTAAGTAGTAAGTTTTAAGTAATAAGTATTATTTCAGTCCTTTAATAATTTAATTTTAAGAGATAATTAAACTTAAAACCTATAACCTATAACTTACAACCTACTTCCTTATCTCTGCTCCTGCCTGCTTTTCGAAATTAAGGATTAATTTCTGCATAAGCGCCTCAATTTGCTTATCCGTCAGAGTTTTCTCTTCATCTTGAATCAGAAAACTCAGCGCATATGATTTTTTACCTTCAGGAAGCTTATCACCTATGTAAACATCAAACACATTTACTTCTTTTAAAAGGCTTTTATCCGTTTTCTGAGCTATCTGTTTAAGTTGTTCGAACGTGACATCTTTATTGAGCAACATAGACAGATCTCGTCTTACAGATGGGAATTTAGAAACCTCTGCATAGCTGATCTTATTATTTCTAACCGATCTGACAATCAGATCCCAATCAAAATCAGCATAAAATACATCCGAAGTAATATCTAGTTTTTTCAATGATTTTTTTGAAACAACACCAAAATCAACCAGAACCTTTTCTCCTTTGCTATAACTAATGCCAGCAGAAAGATCAGGGTTTGTTGTTTCAGCAGAGCCCAAACCCTTAATATTTAACCTGTTAATGATCAGATCCACTGCAGACTTTAAATTATAAAAACCAGCATCACTAGATCTTGAATTCCAGTTTTCAGCTTGTTTAGCTCCAGTAATAAAAACAGAAAGACGTTGATTTTCCTTGTAATTTTCATTTTCAAGGCTATATACCTTACCAAACTCATAGAGCTTAAGGTCTGGTTTGCGACGATTCTGATTATGGACTATAGCTTCTAAGCCTGAAAACAATAAATTTTGACGCATTACATCTAAATCACTACTTAAAGGATTAAGGATCTTAACTGCTAAATCTGGCTGTGATGAATAGCTAATCTTTGTTAAAGAATTACACAAAATCTCATAAAATCCGTTTGCTGTAAGTAAATCTGCTGTTTGATTTTGCAGCACCTCTTTATCCGGTTTTTGGGCATAATTCAGGGATGCACGTATCTGATTAGGAATCTCAATATGGTCATAACCATGTATTCTCAAAACCTCTTCTATAATATCCACTTCACGGGTTACATCAACCTTGTAAGCAGGGACTTCAAGCTTCATTCCCTCCATATCCTGGGATATAATTTTGATACCCAGTCCGCTTAAAGTTGAATGTATCTCTTCTGTTGAAATTTCCTTACCAATCAAACGAGTAACATTTCTAAATGAGATGTTCACATCAAATGGTTTTACCGGAGATGGGTAAATATCAGATATTTCGGAAGAAATATGGCCTCCGGCAAGCTCCTGAATAAGTAATGCCGCACGTTTCAGCGCAATAACAGTCATTTCAGGATCAGTGCCACGTTCAAACCTAAATGAAGCATCTGTTTTTAGTCCATGACGCTTGGAGGTTTTACGTACTGAAACCGCATCAAACCAGGCACTCTCTAAAAATACTTTGCTTGTTGAGGGTTTAACACCAGATGATTGCCCACCAAAAACACCGGCGATACACATCGGCTCATTCGCATTACAGATCATCAGATCATCTGAAGACAATTTGCGTTCGGCATCATCTAGGGTATAAAAAATAGTTCCTTCTGAACATTTTTTAACAATCACTTTGTTACCTAAAATGGTATCGGCATCGAATGCATGCAAGGGCTGACCCAGTTCATGAAGCACAAAATTAGTGACATCAACCACATTATTGATGGGTCTGATACCAATGGCGTTTAGTTTTTCTTTGAGCCAATCAGGAGAATCATTAATTGTTACCCCACTGATACTCAATGAAGAATACCTGCGGCAAGCTTCTATATCTACAAGCTCTACTGGAATATTCAATTCTTGACTCTGAACTTTAAACCCAGAAATATCTGGCATCGTTAATTGCAATTTCAGGTAAGCTGCTAAATCACGGGCTACACCCAGATGAGAAGCTGCATCGGCACGGTTTGGAGTCAAACCAATCTCAA
This sequence comes from Sphingobacteriaceae bacterium, assembly GCA_947479815.1. Classification (GTDB taxonomy): domain Bacteria; phylum Bacteroidota; class Bacteroidia; order Sphingobacteriales; family Sphingobacteriaceae; genus Daejeonella. The sequence continues at coordinate 425 of CANKAT010000008.1, read as the reverse complement.
AAATAGAATCATCCTCTAAATTAAAATAGGCGCTTGCTGGCGAACCAATACGTGCATCAACATCTAATTCGATTATCCCCGCATGATCATGGCCTAAGCCAATTTCATCTTCAGCACAAATCATTCCTTCTGAAACTTCACCTCTAATCTTTGATTTAGATATTTTGAAAGGCTCTCCTACTATTGGATATATCGTTGTATTTACAGTGGCAACCACAACTTTCTGTCCTACAGCTACATTACTGGCCCCACAAACAATTTGAAGATCTTCTGCCAAGCCAACATCTACTTTAGTAACCTTGAGTCGATCTGCATTGGGATGCGGTGCACATTCTTTGACATAACCAATAACCAAACCTGCAAGCCCCCCGGGAATTGACTGCACCTTATCAATGCTTTCAACCTCCAATCCGATATTAGTGAGT